>JARRJI010000279.1:0-5285 GCA_037379595.1 Acidobacteriota bacterium
TCGCTGACTGGGCTCACGGTCCGCAGATTGTCTTCACCGTTGTCCTAACCCTTATCGCACTTCTGTCAGTTCTGCTGCACATAAGGCCGTGCTGAGGCACCGAACCGGCGGGTCGAGGTTCCTCTTATGAGTTGTTTTCCACCAGTTGGCGGGCGCGCGCGGCGGCGCGAACCACAGCCTTGATCAGGGTGACGCGCAGCCGGCCTTCTTCGAGTTCCATCAGCCCATCGATGGTGCAGCCGGCGGGCGTGGTGACCACGTCTTTGAGCTTGGCAGGATGCTCGCCCGTATGGAGCACCATGGCTGAGGCACCCAGCAAGGTTTGTGCCGAGAGTTCGGTTGAAAGATCGCGGGGCACCCCCAGCTTCACCCCCGCCTCGGCCAGCGATTCGATGATCATATAGACATAAGCGGGGCCTGAGGCGGAAAGCGCCGTAATGGCGTCCATGTGCTTTTCATCGACGGCCACGGTGCGGCCCATGGCGCCGAAAATGTTCTGGGCAACTTCCATGTCGTGCGTCTTCGCGTGCTTGCCGCCGGCCAGCGCGGTCATTCCCTGGCGAATCAGGCAGGGAGTGTTGGGCATGGCGCGAATCACCCGGGCCGGATGGCCCAGCTCGCGTTCAATCAACGAGGTTGTCACCGAAGCGGCAGCGGAAATGATCAGGGCGTTGGGGGAAAGCGCCTTCCGCACTTCGTGCAAAAATCCTTTCACCTGCTGAGGCTTCAGCGCGATCAGAACCAGGCTGGCGCCCTTCACGGCCTGGATGTTGTTGGTGTGCGCCTTGATGCCGTACTTGGCGCCAAGGTAATCGGCGCGCGGCTGGTGCGCCACCGTGCACTCTACGCGCCCCGTGGGGATGATCTGCGACTGCAGCATGGCGGAAAGCAGTCCCTCGCCCAGCTTGCCGGTGCCGATCAGCGCCAGCTTTTTCACTTCATCCCGAGACTTCTTCGCTGCCGACGAAGGTGCGGCAACAGCTTCTGCTACTTGTTTCATGGAATTCCTCTCAAAAGGGTCAGGGCACGACTGGTAGCCGCGGTCAGTGTCTTCCCGACCGTAGGTCTTTTCTGTAGCGCAACGTTCGCATTATAACGCTGCGGTTTTTGCGTTTAATTACGCAAAATCCGCAGGGTCGAAGAGCGGACCCTGCGGTACGAACTCTCTTGCGGTTTTTCCTTGAAGAGCCCACGGTTAAATCGACCTGCGATTTAACCGTGGCTACCCTTGCTGTGTACGTCGGATCTTAGGTTCTCGCCTGCGCCTGCGCGGCCGTGGCTTCTTCCTTGGCGGTCTGGATCCAGGGCATCATTTTGCGCAGCTCGCTGCCCACTTTTTCAATCAGGCGTGCTGAAGCTTCCGCGCGCATGGCGTTGAACTTCTGCCGGCCCGCCTCGTTTTCGTCCATCCACTCTTTGGCAAACTTGCCATTCTGGATCTCTTCGAGAACCTTCTTCATCGACTCGCGCACGTGGTCATCGATCACCCGCGGCCCACGTGTATAATCGCCGTATTCCGCCGTGTCGCTCACCGAATAGCGCATGTATTTGATGCCGCCCTGGTAGATCAGATCGACGATCAGCTTCAATTCGTGCAGGCATTCGAAGTAGGCGATTTCGGGCTGGTAGCCGGCCTGGACCAGCGTCTCGAAGCCGGAGTTGATCAGCGCCGATACGCCGCCGCAAAGCACCGTCTGCTCACCGAAAAGGTCGGTCTCGGTCTCTTCCTTGAAGGTGGTGCGGATCACACCCGCCTTCAGGCTTCCGAGCCCCTTGGCATAGGCCAGAGCCGCCTGCTCGGCCTTGCCGGACGCGTCCTGCTCGACGGCCAGCAGCGACGGCACGCCGACACCTTCGGTGAAGAGTTCCCGCAGCCGGTGGCCGGGGCATTTCGGGGCGATCATGATCACGTCCACAGTCTTCGGCGGCTGGATGAATTTGTAATGGATGTTGAAGCCGTGGGCAAACAGCAGCGTCTTGCCGGCCGTGAGGTTCGGCTCAATCGCTTCCTTGTAGAGCTTGGCCATGGGAGGGTCGGGAACCAGAATGGCGATCAGATCGCCGCGTTTGGTAGCTTCCGCCGGATCGTAAACCTCCAGTTTCTGCGCCTGGGCCTTAGCGCGTGACTGGCTGGTGGCCGGCAGGCCCACAATCACCTTCGCTCCACTGTCGCGCAAGTTCAGCGCGTGGGCGTGCCCCTGGCTGCCGTAGCCGATCACCGCTACGGTTTTGCCCGCCAGATTTTTCACGTCGCCGTCGTTTTCATAATAAGCTTTCGCCATAACATCACCTGTTCCTTTGCTGATTGGAATGTTTATCTTCAGATTGCGGGGTCGGAGAACTTCACCATCGGCGCCACTGCCGCAAACTCTTCTGCAGCGCAGCGTTTGCCTTGTAACGCTGCGGGTTGCAGCGCGCAAGAGCCGCAGGGCTGAAGAACAAGCCCTGCGGTACAAAATCTTGGCCTTTTTCTAGTTGGATGCTGCGCCCACCAGTTCCATTTGCGGATGCTGCTGGCTGGTCCTGACCCGTGAAAGCGGAAGGAGGCCCGGCTCGTCCAGTCCGGGGATATGCGCTCCGGCGGGGGATCCTGACGGAACCTCCACCAGATACTTCCCGTTGCTGGCAAGAATCACTTTGCATTCAGGAAAGACTTCCTGGATGCGCTTGATGCTTTCCGGATTTGCCGCCGACTCGACAAAGATGAACGACGCGGCCTGGGAGGGTTCATGCTGATAGAACGTGACTCCCCGCACGCCGTCGGTTCGGCGCAGGAAATTGAAAATGTGATCGACGTCCGCTTGCGGAGTGTCAACCACCGCCATCAGGGAATAGGACTCCGCCTTGGCAGACAGGGCCATGGTTTCGATCTCCAGCCCCTTCCGCCGGAAAATGTTCATCAGCCGGCAAAGCACGATAGGATCGCGATCGCTTTCAAGCGTTAGCAGCCATTGCATCTGGAACTCCCAAGTAAAAAAGTGTACAGCCTTCGCATTTGTACCGCAGCGCTCGGTTTCTGCCGCCGCGGGTGTTGCCCATCACAAGCCGCAGGGGTGAAATACGAGCCCTGCGCTACAAAACCTTAAACCGCCCAGAGGTCGTCCAGAACCTCTTCTTCAACCAGCATTCGCGGCGGTTCCACGACCATCTCCGCAATGCTGGCTCCCGGCGGAACAATCGGGTAGCAGTTTTCCGTCGGGTCCACCCAGAAATCGATCAGCCGCGGTTCGCGGTCGCTCAGGAAATCCTTGATGGCGTCGCGGACGTCCGCCCGGTGCTCAACCTTCGTGGCCTTAATCCCGTAAGATTCGGCCAGCTTGGTGAAGTTGGGCGAGAAGTTCAGGTCGGTATCGCAATAGCGCTTTTCAAAGAAGATCTCCTGCCACTGCCGCACCATGCCCAGCGAGCGGTTGTTGATGACGGCGATCTTGACCGGGACGCGGTACTGCACCATCGTTGCCAGATCGTTCAGGGTCATCTGGAACCCGCCGTCGCCCACCAGCGTGATCACCTGCCGGTCGGGGAAGGCCATCTGCGCGCCCAGCGCCGCCGGGAATCCGTAGCCCATGGTGCCCAGGCCGCTCGATGAAAGCCAGGTTCGCGGGTGCCGGAAGTTGTAGAATTGCGCGCCCCACATCTGGTGCTGGCCCACGTCCACGCCGATGATGGCGTCCTCGTCGGCAAGCTCGGCCAGCGATTCGACCACGTATTGCGGTTTCACGATGTTCGTATACCTGTCGTAAGTCAGCGGATGCTCGTTTTTCCAAGCTTCAATCCGCTTCAGCCAGTGCTGGCGTTCGGGCGTTGCGGCGTGGTTCTTGCGCCTTTTCAGTTCATCGATCAGGGCCTGCAGGGTTTCCCGCGCGTCGCCCACCAGCGCCAGATCGACGTTCACGTTCTTATTCACTTCCGAAGGGTCAATGTCAAAGTGGATCTTTTTGGCGTTTGGGGCAAAGCCGCTGATGCGCCCGGTTACCCGGTCGTCAAAGCGCGCGCCCACGGCAATCAGCAGGTCGCTGTTGCTCACCGCGGTATTGGTGGCGTAAGAGCCGTGCATGCCCAGCATGCCCAAAGAAAGCGGATGTCTCGAAGGAAAGGCGCCCATGCCCATCAGCGTGGTGGTCACCGGAATGTGCGTCAGTTCGGCAAGCTCCAGCAGCAGATCCGAGGCGTTGGCGGAAATCACTCCTCCGCCTACGTAAAGCACTGCCTGCTGGCTGTCCTGGATCATGTTCGTGGCGCGTTGCACCTGCTCCTCGGTCCACTCGCCAGGCCTGTGAATGCGATGGGAGGCGGACTTGGGCGGATAGACGGGCTCAGCGCTTTCGAGCAGCGCGCTCTTGGGAAGATCGACCAGCACCGGGCCTGGCCTGCCGGAAGCCGCAGTCTCAAAAGCCTGTTTAATCACGGAAGGAATGTCGGAGGGCCGGCGGATCATGAAAGCCCGCTTGGTGGCCGGCAACGCAAATCCCACGGTGTCCGCTTCCTGAAAAGCGTCTTTGCCGATCAGGCTGACCGGCACCTGCCCCGTCAGGGCCACCACCGGGATGGAATCCATCAGGGCGGAAGTCAGTGCCGTCAGCATGTTGGTGGCGCCGGGACCGGAAGTCGAAAGGCACACGCCCGGTTTTCCCGTCACCCGCGCATAGCCGTCGGCCGCAAACGCGGCCGCCTGTTCGTGGCGCATCATCAGGTGGCGGATTCCCGCACTGTACATGGCGTCGTAAAGCGGCAGTACCGCACCGCCTGGAAGCCCGAAAATCACCTCCACATTCTGGCGAACCAGGCTTTCCAGCAAAATTTCAGAACCGGAACAAGTCTTTGGCATAAAGCAATCAATCCCTATTCAACTGGCTGGCCGGTTTAGCGTTAAGACCTCGGAGTTAGATACCGACCAGTCGGTAGGTAGATTAGCATCCGCTCCACACCCCCGTCAACTGGTATTTTCCGGCCCCCCGCTCGTGACGTGAAGGATACGAGTGAACTCGTGCCCTTTCACACGAATATTGCGCCGCGGCGGCCCTTCATTTCTCAGGCTTGCGAAAGATGACGCAATAATTATTGCCGGGCCAGTCTGCGGGTTCGCTGACCAGCCGGAAGCCTGCGTGGGTCAGTTCCTGGATCAGGATCTTTTTCGGCATGCCGTGGCCGCCCCGATTGGCGGGCACGCCCGGCACGGGCGGGAGCCACGAGCGCGGCGGGAAGTCAATCACGGCCAGCAGGCCGCCGGGCTTGAGCGATTGGAAGAGGCTGGCGTCCATCTTCTGGGGCTCGGTAAAGTGGTG
>JARRJI010000280.1:0-874 GCA_037379595.1 Acidobacteriota bacterium
CGACCTCCGGCAGAACGCGGTCCAGCATGACTTCCTCGGTGAACGAGACCCCACGCTCTCGAAGGTGTTCCAGGATATCTTCCTTCATCTTGAGCAGGGGCGGCGCCACAAAGTACATCTTAATGTCCTTGAACTTGCTCAAAAGGTACGCCAGTGAGCGGACGGTCCGCCCCTGGGCCAGATCCCCCACCATGGCGATCTTCAGGCCGTCGATGGAGCCAATCTCCTTGCGAATTGTGTACAGGTCAAGCAGAGCCTGGGTCGGGTGCTGCCCCATGCCGTCGCCGGCGTTGATGATGGGCACTCGGGAAACAAGCGACGCCCGTTTTGCGGCGCCCACTTCGCTGTGCCGCAGGACAATCACATCCACATAGCCGTTCAGGATGCGAACCGTGTCTTCCAGCGTCTCGCCCTTGGCCACCGAGGAGAATTCGGCGGCGTTCTCTGTGGAAATCACCCGCCCGCCCAGGCGGTGCATGGCTGCTTCAAAGGAAAAACGCGTGCGGGTCGAGGGCTCGTAAAAAAGAGTCGCCATCAGCCGGTTCTGGTATTCGACCGTGCCGCCCTGTGCCACGAGTTGCTCCATCTCCTCGGCAAGCCCGAATAAATGGCTTATCGTGGGCAGGTCAAACTGTTGAGCTTCAATCACATGGTGCAGTTTCATCAGTCACATCCTCTCATAACCGGCGGCGCTGAGGTCGCAAACTCGGCAGGGTAAAGGCCAATCCCAGAACATATCCCCAAGCCGCGCCGGCCGTCAACCACTTCCCCGATTCCCGCAGGCTTTGTTCTTTGAGAGCTGTCGCTGACATCTGGAATTTCAGCCTCCCATCCCGGCATTGGGTGGTCCCACCGACGACCGGGTGAAAAGTCT
>JARRJI010000280.1:894-6158 GCA_037379595.1 Acidobacteriota bacterium
ATTGCCTCACCCGCGAAAACCCGGACTAACGCTCCCACGCCAATCCTCCGATAGACGGATATAGCACGGTGCTGTACCACAGGTGTCTCCATCGGAGCCTTTCGGGACTGAGGCCGGCGGCAGGCAAACTGAGGGGCAGCAACCAACCCATGCGGGAGGGTGCAGGTGCGGAACGTTGAACCGGAATCGCGAGTCTTGCTGGTGGATGATGAGCACGCTGTCTGGCAGTTGTTGGGAGAAAAACTGGGCCATAGCGGATTCCGCTGGCGTGGCTGCTCGAGCGGAAAAGAAGCCCTCGGCTGGATGGAACGGGAACACTTTGACGCAATCATTTCCGACCTGAAGATGCCGGGTATGACGGGTCTCCAGCTCCTGGGCGAAACCCGGAAACGCCATCCTCATGTGGCGTTCCTCATCGCGACCGGTGAAGACGACATTCGTATCGCCGTCGAAGCCATGAAACAGGGCGCCGACGACTATCTGCTGAAGCCTTTTCACCTGGACGCCGCCGTGGGCGCTTTGCGGCGCGCCCTCGGTAAGAAGGCTCTGGAACTGGAACTGATGAGCTACCGCGAGCAGTTGGAAGACATGGTCGACCATCGCACCCGGCAGTTGCAGATCGCTATGCGGCGGATCGAGCGCACCTATGACGACACGCTGGAGGCGCTGGGAGCCGCGCTGGATCTGCGCGACACCGAAACCGCCGGCCACTCCCGCCGCGTCAGCCTCTATTCGCTCCGGATGGCCCATGCCATGGAATGCACCAGCGAGCAGTTGAAAACCATCGCCCGCGGCGCCTACCTGCACGACGTCGGCAAAATCGGGATCCCGGACGCGATCCTGCTGAAACAGGGCAAGCTCACCCAGGAAGAAATATCCGTCATGCGGACCCACGTTCGAATCGGCTACGAACTCATCCAGCGGATTCCCTTTCTCGCCGCAGCCTCACAAATTGTCCTGACGCACCAGGAGCGCTACGATGGCAAGGGATACCCGCAGGGGCTGATCGGAGACGAAATTCCCCTGGGGGCTAGGATTTTCGCCATTGCCGACACGCTTGACGCCATGACCTCCGATCGCCCGTACCGCCAGGCCCTGCCCTTTGAGGTTGCTCGCGAAGAGGTGATTCGCGAGTCGGGCAAACAGTTCGATCCCGGCATCGTCCGGGTATTCTTGTCCTTTCCTGAACAAATCTGGGAGGACATCCGGCGGGAAGTTGCGGGAGACCACGGCCGCATCAACTACACCGCTCCCGGCAATCGCCGCACCCCCACCAGGGAGATGTTGATCAACTAGCTGAAGGTCCTCACCGGCTGGTGCGGGTGGTGTTTTCACCGTGCTTTTTGCGGTTTTTGCCATCAGGACGAAATCCATTTGACATGCCGATCGAGACGGCACAAAATGGACCTAGCTGAAAGCGGGGTCGGCGCCTATGGTTTCCTCAAACGCTCGCCGGCGGGTTCTTCTTCCTCTGGTAATAATCCTGAGTGCATCCTTTTGTTGTGCCGCGCAGGAGAACGGTGTGACTGCCGAAGCGGCGACCCGGGAGCAGTCGCTCTCGAAGCCGGCTCATGGCTGGATGGGCGGCAACTCGGTCCTTTTGCGCGCCCTTCGCCGGATCCGCCCTCACCTGGGTCCGGTCACGATCGGCACGAGGAACAGCTCCTTTTCAGGACCTGCCACTTTGCCACTCTATGACTCTTACGCATACCCACTCTGGAGTTATTATCGCTCCGGTTCGTCATCGGGGAACTCCTTCTGGGGACCCTCATTTTATGGGAATCGGACGCACCCGCTCGACTTGAGTCCCCGTTTCGGCAAGGGCCAGGTCGAGTTGCAGGTTGACCCTCGGACGGCGCAAGTCCTGATCAACAACGTTTACGCCGGCACGGTGGCAAGCCTCAAGGGCAGCGTCTGGCTCAAACCGGGTGTCTATGACCTGTGCGTCAAGGCGCCGGGCCACCTTGATTTCCGTCGGCGGATCTCCGTGCTTGGCGGCAAGAAGCTTGAAGTCACGGCCAGGCTCGCTCCGGCGAATCCGCAGAAAAATTAAGAATCAAAATTCGTAAAAGCGACTCTGGGTTTGTTCTGCTGGCGTTGGTGACGTTCGGCCGGAGGGCTGGCAGCGCGATCTCCCCGGCTGCAGGCTCTTGCTGGTCTGCGAATTGTGGGCATCCGCCGCGCTACTGTTCCCGGTAGCCCAGGATTTCCGCCGTGCAGCCGCCCAGGGTTCTTCCCTCACGGCCCGGCCGCTTGTCGAGTTTGGTGGCAAAAGCAATTTTCTGGACCGCAATCCGGTATTTCTGAAATTCGCATTCTTCCGGGATCAGAAGATGATCACTTCCGCAAATCTCCGCAAAGCGGATTTCCCTGGCTTCCAGGTCCAATTCCGGATCCACAGCGCGCCCGACAATTCTCCCGTTCTGATAGATGGCGTCCTGCTCCCGTGCCTGGGAGGCAGGCTCCGCGGCTTTTGCCCCTTCAGAAGATTCAGACTTTTCGTTCACCGCTGATTTACCCTCCAGTTGAGTAGATGGGCCGGCGTCCTCGAATGGTTATTTCAGATGCTCCCTTTTAGCGGCAGCCTTCAACCCGACACGATTCTTCACCGCCTGGCACGGGCGGCGCATCCGTCGAACTTCCCGCAGGGTGTACGATCAACCGGCAGCCTCACTGCCAGCCCAATCCCATTTTTTAGTTCAAATCGGCCTTCCCGGTCAAGACCTGCGGCGCGCTTCAGGGGAGCGCGGGGATGGCACACATTGCGTTCTCGCGAGCCTCGGTCACTCATCGAGCGCGGTGCCGGAAAAAACCGGGCGGCCCGCCAGCGAAACCTGAAAACCGTAGATCGCAAGGGCCAGGATAAAAACCACGGCAAGGAAAGTGGGCAGGGCGTACCAGGCGGAAAGGTGGGTCGTAATCGGCAGGTTTCCGAGGGCGGTGTTTGCAAAAAAGAATACCGTCAAGGGGATCAGGCCAAACCGCTTCAAAATCAAAATCACGGCTGCATAGGCAACCAAAAAGAACACTCCGTCGATCAATGGATAGTTGCTTGGCAGCGCGCGAATCGCGACAAAGATCAGAACGAAGGCCGCCATCGCAATCGAGTCGCGACGGAGCAGAAGGCGAAGCAGGAAAAACAGAAGGAAAGCAACCAGTGCAAATGCCAGGTCCTGAGGGAGTATCCCGAGCAACTGTCCAGCACTGAATCGGGCCCCCAGCAGAGCATCGAGGTTCGGCATGTCCGGCCTTGGCGGGAGTTTACCAAACCATCCCTTTGCAAACTGGTCCAGCACCCCCCAGAGGGTCACACCGAGTCCCAACGCGACGCCAATCAGAACGTCGCGGCCGACCAGCGGATCGCGAAACTGCCCGGCCAGCACGCGGCTCCAGGAAATGATCGAATTCGGCCATCGCCGCCGGACGTAAGGTTCCAGTCCGATGTAGAGCAGCCAGGCCAGCGCGGCGAAAAAGAGCGAATAGCTGGTGCCCATCACGAAAAGGCCAAACTCGTAGCTTGTCGGGATATGGTGAGCCGTCATTGCCCAGGCCAGCATCAGAGCGCCCAGGACGAGGATGGCCAGGCGAAAGGCACCGCGCCGGTCGCCACGCGCCAGGCGCAGGTTCCGGCGCGCCAGGAAAACAGCTCCGAGCAGCAGCATTAGAAAGAGAACCAGTTCGGCTTCCTCGACCGCATGGCTCTGGCCGGCCGGTTGTGCCTGCATCCGCCCGGCGCGGGTCCACGGCCAGATCAACTGGAAAGAGACGGCCTTTCCACGGAAAGCCGCGGCCTCAACCCTGAGCGGAACGTCGGGCCGGCCCGGCGCCGTGCCCGTCCACGCCGCGCGTGTATCGCTCCAGACCGTCGGAGTCCACTCAGGCGACGCCGGCTTGAATTGGCTCAGGTCCAGCCCGGCTGCCTTGAACAGGACTGCCCAACCAGGCTGCGCCGCTGCCGGGCTCGCCGCAGCGGCGGTCTTTGGGTCGGGATTCTTGTTTGTGGCTTCGCCCTTTGCCCGCTCCAACTGCGGCGGCACGGCCTCGAAATATTCGAGCCGTCCGCCCGTGTCGAGCACGGCATAAGTCATTCCGGAAACATCCCGCGGTGGATCTTCCTGCGAGACAACCCCGCTCGCCGGGCTTTGGAACAAGTTCTGGGGCTTGAGGTAACGCGGGCTCTGGCGGTACCAGAACTTGATTGCCGAGGGATTGCCCGACCGCAATTGGCCCCAGCGGCCGGGCGACTTGTCATGCTCGCGGATGTATCGGACGTAATCGCTGTCGTATTCGTAGCTGTAAGCCGAATCCACAGGCGGCGCGGTGTAGCCAAGGTGCCGGATCAGGTCGCGGGTTTTGGCTGCCAGCACTTCTGGAGGATCACCGAGCGGCACGATGCTGGTGATTTCCCCCTTCTCGATCAGCACGCAGACCGAGGCAAGGGCCAGGACGATGAAAGCGAGCAATGCAACGGCCGTGCGCGGCTTCAAACCTTCCGTCTCACCCGCTGCCGCCACCAGGTCCGGCGACGGCGTCTCTCCCGCCGCCAGTGCCGCCGCCAGCGGATCGCCGCCCGGCAGCCCGGCGGCAACCTGCAACGCCGAAGCCGGCCGCAGCTTGGGGTCTTTTTCGAGACAGCGCAGGATGATGCGCTCGGCAGCCGGGTCAACGTCTGTCACAATGCTCGACGGTGCGGCAGGCTCTTCTTCCTCATGCTTGCGCCGCCACTCCGCAATCGTCGCCGCTTCAAAAGCCCGCTTGCCGGTGAACATTTCGTAGAGCACCAGGCCAAGGGCATAAAGGTCGCTCTTGACCGTCGCCGGATGGCTGGCAAGCTGCTCCGGAGACATATAAGCCGGAGTACCAACAATCTTCCCTTCCGTCCCCGTGTCCTCCGGGCGAACAGCCAGGCCGAAGTCGGTGACGCGCGCCCGGCCCTGCCCGTCGATCATCACGTTTGAGGGCTTCAGGTCGCGGTGAATCAATCCCTTGTCGTGCGCCGCGGCAAGCCCGGCGCAGATCTGGCGGGCGAGTTCGACCGCCTTGGCGGGCGGCAGCCGCCCGATGCGCTTCAGCAACGAGGCAAGGTCCTCGCCGTCCACATATTCCATGGAGAGAAAAGGCCGGCCCTCCATCTCGCCGAGGTCGTAAACGCGGCAAACGTTGGGATGCGAAACCTGGCGGGCGTTGCGGACTTCGGCGCGAAAACGGCCGATGAAGGATTCGTCCCGGGCCATGACGGCCGGCAGAAACTTGAGCGCCACCGG
>JARRJI010000281.1:0-5260 GCA_037379595.1 Acidobacteriota bacterium
TACAATGCAATGACAGTTAAGTGGATTGTTGAGAACTACCCTACAAAGAGCATCTGGGATACGCAGAGGCCTTTCAAGGCCAGGCGCTTCCGCCTGGCCGGCGAAGCGGTCTCATTGGATGAAATCGAGTCACGCCTTCGGGAGATGAAAGATCCCAGAATTCATGCGGCGCTGGTGTGCGCCGCACGCAGTTGCCCGCCGCTCAGACGCGAAGCCTACGTCGCCAGCCGCCTAGACCAGCAACTGGATGACAATGTTCGTGAGTGGCTGGCAAATCCCTCCCTCAACGAGTTCGATCCCAACCGACATGAAGCGACGATCAGTCCGATCTTCAAATGGTACCGCGTGTATTTCGATTCGTATCCGGGTGGACTTCGCGGCTTCCTGCTCAAGTTTGGTCCGCCGGGGGCTGTGCAGATACTCAAGCAGGGAAAGTACACGATCCATTTTCAGACTTATAACTGGGGGCTGAACGACGAGGCCGGCTACGGCAAAGGTTACTCGAAACTTCAGCTCGGAATCGATTGGGTGGAAAACTGGTTTCGTGACTGGTTCGCGAATCTCGGAAGAAAATATAACGTGAATCCTGTCGTCTTCGGCGGAATCTATCTTGGCGCCATCCCGTTTTTCACCCTTTGCGTGGCGTGGATCATTAGCAATCTCCGTCGAAAGAAATCCATCGTTATTCCCATCCTGGCGGCATCTTTCTTCTTTATTTCAGCATATCTTTACCTGCTCATCGTGGGACGTAACATCCCTGCGTGGGTGTACATTGTTATCATTGCCATGGTCGCTTTCGGAATATATTCAACGGTCAGGAAGATACGCGCCAAAGCCGGAATCGGGGACAAAGCTTGAGTGCTTTGAGCCTCGGCATCGCGCTTGAGCCTCTGCCCCAAAGTCAAGACAGCGCAAGTCCTTGCACCCAGTGAAGGGACTTTCGTTGAATCATTGATTGCCGACGCATAAGTCATTGATAAGCAACGATCAACAGTCGATGGTTTGGCATGCAGCGTGCTTAAAGCAGTGATGGGTTCGCATCGGAGGATCAGCCTATGGCATGGACAATATCCGAAGAGCGACGTGTTTACATCTGCCATCGGCAGCGTGAGGTGCGTTGCCGCCTATGGTACGAAGTGAGCAAGTTTCGCGAAGGCTTGCTCAGATACTTCCTGATCAAGATCGAAGAGCTTGAGTAGAGTTACCGGAGGAGTCCGCACTGCATTCAACCAGGCACTTGCCAAAAGAATGCAGGTTGGACGTGACCATTCGCTGGATTTGCCTGTCCAAATTCGCAAAGCTTGGTCTGCGGGACTGGAATTCAGGATCGCGAAAGCGTGCTGTTGACTGATTACGAGCTGGAACAGACTCCTCATCCGCTAGACTTCCACAACACAAGCAAAGCGCACCGCGGCTATTTTTCGGATCTCCGCCAGAACTTCCTGCGGAATCGAGTCATCAACGTTGACGAGGCCGAGTGCTTCTCCAGCCTGCTGGCTTCTGCCCAGGGCGAAGTTGGCGATATTGACCTTATGCTCGCCCAGGATCGTCCCCACACGCCCGATGACGCCGGGCACATCCTGATTCCGAATGAAAAGAAGGTAACCTTTGAGCGGCGCCTCAATGTCGATTTCGCTGACGCCGAGAATGTACATGCCACGGCGTCCAACCATGCCCAGAACGGAGAGCGAGTCGCTTTCAGTCTGAAGCGCAATGCCGAGCGAATTCGAATAAGTCGCTCGCCGCGCACTTCTGACCTCCACAACTTCCAGCCCCCGCTCCTGAGCCAGAGCACCTGCGTTGATCAGATTGACCGCCTCTGAGAGAGCCTTCCCAAGGACTCCTTTGAGCACGGCGTTCTTTACAAGATGTGTGTCCAGCTCCGAAAGGCCACCGTCGTAGCTGATCTTCACTTCCTCGATGCGCTCACCCGCAATCTGAGCTGCGAAAGCGCCCAGCTTCTCTCCGAGCTGAATATAAGGTTCAAGCTTCTTATACTCCTCAGGAGAGATCGCCGGCATGTTGACAGCGTTGCGAGGCACGCCCAGCCGCAGGTAATCACGGATCTGCTCGGCAATTCTGATTCCCACAATCTCCTGAGCCTCGTCGGTTGAGCCGGCGATATGGGGTGTGGCGATCACATTCGGATGCGCAACCAGAGGAGAGTCCATGGGCGGCTCTTTTTCAAATACGTCCAGCGCGGCCCCTGCAACGTGTCCGCTCTCCAGCGCCTGCAAAAGGTCCTCTTGCTTGATGAGATCGCCACGAGCGCAATTAACAATTCGAACGCCGGGCCTCATTTGGGAGAGAGTCGCAGCGTTGATAAGATGGTGCGTCTCTGGGGTAGCCGCAGTATGCAGGCTGATGTAGTCGCTCGACTGCAGCAGGTCCTCGAGCTTCACCAGCCGCACACCCTGTTCCTGTGCCAGCCGGGAGGGCACATAAGGATCGTAAGCAACGACGTCCATTTCAAATGCGCGAGCCAGTCTCGCCACTTCACTCCCAACCCGGCCCAGTCCGATCAGTCCGAGTGTCTTGCCACGCAATTCCGTCCCGGTCAATTTCTTCTTTTCCCAGGCACCCTTCTTCATTGAGGCGTCAGCCTGCGGAATCCGGCGCGCCAGGCAGACCAGCAGTCCCATCGTCTGCTCCGCGACGCTGTTGGCGTTGCCGCCCGGCGTGTTCATCACCACGATGCCGCGCATGGTGGCAGCCTCCAGGTCCACATTATCGACCCCGGAACCCGCACGCCCGATTGCGCGCAGGCGCTTAGCATGGGCCAGCAGGTCAGCTCTTACTTTTGTCGCGCTTCGCACCACGAGTGCGTCAGCATCCGCAATTTCGTCCACTAACGACTTGTCCTTCCTGCCGGGAAGGAAGACAACATTCCAGGATTTTTCCTCTTCAAGAATTTCCACGGCCCGTTTGGACACATTGTCCGCTATCAGGACTTTCATAAGAGACACCCCGAAGTCCGCGCTCCGAATCTACGCAAGCCTGGAATTGATCCCCGTTCGTGTAAAGCGATGGATGGAAGCCTTGAGCAAAAACCTAACCTGCATGCCGCAGGTAAACTTCTTGCGCCCCTCGTACTCCGCTGCCCAGCTCAAACTTGTGTCCGAGTTTTTGCAGCGCAATTTCCAACCCTGCGATCCCTGCAAACAGCTCAAGCGCATCGTAGTACCCCAGATGCGCCATTCGAAAAATCTTCCCTTTCATCGACCCCTGGCCGTTGGCGATGATGGCCCCAAACCGCGAGCGCATTTCCTTGACGATGGCTCCCGAATCCATGCCTTCCGGCGCCTGAATCGCCGTCACGGCATTCGCGGGAGACCCCGTGGCAAAAAGGCTGAGCCCCAGAGCTTTTGCCGCTTCACGTGTTGCCTCAGCCAGAAGAGCAGCATTCTCGATCAGGTTCTCACGGCCGACCTTGCGGACATATTCAAGCGCGGCGTGAAGCGCAACCACCAGCGTCGTGGCAGGCGTATAACTTGTCTGCCCTTTTGCAAGGTTGTCGCGCTCCTTGGCATAGTCAAAGTAATATCGTGGCGACTTTGCTTTCTCAATCATCTTCCAGGCCTTGGCGCTTACACTGGCGAATGCCAGGCCGGGTGGGATCATCAAAGCCTTTTGCGAACCTCCAATAACGATATCGAGACCCCATTCGTCCGGCTTCAATTCCGATGTGCCCAGACCCGTGATCGCATCGACAACAAAGCAAGTGTCCGGAAGGGGCTTGATGAGTTCAGCGATGGCCTTCACATCATGGCTTACTCCAGTGGACGTTTCAGTCGCCTGAACAAAGACGGCACGGAAGGGACCGAGATTCTTGAGCGCCTTCCCAATCTCTTCCACGCTGAGCGGATGCCCATAGGGGGATTCCACCTTGACGGATTCGAGGCCATAGGCTTTGGCAAGCTGCAGCCATCTTTCCCCAAATTTCCCCGCGGTCCCCACCAGCACCCGATCGCCTGGAGAAGTCAGGTTTGAAACAGCGCCTTCCATCGCACCCGTACCGGAGCTGGTAAAGAAGAGGACATCGCTCCGGGTATTGTAGAAGTAATGCAGATTTTCGACGGTCTCGCGAATCAGGTTCTTGAACGCCTCCGTGCGGTGATGGAGCGTTGCGGTCAACGTGCGCGCCTGAGCTTCCATCAGGAGCGGTGTGGGTCCCGGAGTGAAAAGCCGTTCTTTGATGATTCCTGGCATAGGATTAGGTTCCTTAGTGGATAGAGATTGGTAATGCCCCTCGATCAACCCAGCGTTGAGCCCCCTGGAATGACTGGATGTACCGAGCAGAAAGACCTCAGTTTACGAAGAGAAGAAGCCATTGTCAATTGCGACTGAGGGTGAGAATGCCCAAGCACATCGCGCCCCCTGTGGCGTTAAAGTACGTGCGAAAGGAGGAGAGATAACTGCCTTAACGGGGGCAGCGCCCGTGCTGCCTTCCAATCATCGCGATGACCTCTCCCGGTCTCGCCCCAGCGATTGCGGATCGCGAAGTAGAGGCCACCCAGTTTTCCCCGGCGCTCTGTTCGCGTTGTTGTGATAGCGTGGTGTTATGAGAGTTGGCTTTGCATTCGGGAAGTCGGGCTTATCCGTGGAGCTCCCAAAGGGCTTTCGCTACCGTGTGCTGGAGGCTCGCTCGGCCGTTCCGCTTGATGACCCACGGGCGGCAATCGAGAGCGCGCTGGACTCGCCGATTGCCTCCGAGCCCCTCGCTGAACTTGCCGCGGGAAAGGCATCCGCCGCTATCGCAGTGTGCGACATCACACGTCCCGTCCCCAACCGGGACATCCTGCCACCTGTTCTGGCACGGCTTGAAGCCGCCGGCATTTCGAGAGACAGGATTACCATCCTGATTGCCACCGGCCTCCATCGTCCTGCCTCCGAGGCCGAAATTCGGGAAATCTGCGGCGAGAACATCCCACAAAAGTACCGCGTGGTGAATCATCACGCGCGGGAACTTCCAGAGCATCAGTATCTGGGCCGAACCGAGTCCGGCACTCCCGTTCACATTGATGCCCGGTTCGTTTCCGCCGATTTTCATATGACGCTGGGATTCATCGAACCGCACCTGATGCTGGGCTACTCAGGAGGACGCAAGCTGGTGGCGCCCGGGCTGGCTGCGGCGGAGACCATCAGTGTGCTGCACAGCCCCAAATTCATGAGAGATCCGAGGGCCGTCGATGGCTCGATCGAAAACAACCCGCTCCACCACGAAATGCTTGAGATCGCCCGGATGGCCCGTCACGACTTC
>JARRJI010000282.1:0-9925 GCA_037379595.1 Acidobacteriota bacterium
GGACTTTTTTAGGACGCCAGGGACCTGTCAATTTTCTGCCAAAAGCTGCTGAACGGCGGGATCTATCATGGCGTGCGGATCCAGAATCCTCTGACCGATGACAAGATGACGACACCGCAAACACCGCCCGACAAGATGGCGTTGCGCGGCCTGGGATGGGACATTGCTTCACCCTTCTCCTCGAATCGCGGCACTCTTTTTCCTGTGGGGTCTTTCGGTCACACGGGTTATACCGGACCCTCGCTTTGGATTGATCCCGTAACGCACACCTACGTCATTTTTCTGGCCAGTCGTCTGTACCCGAATGGAACGGGCGACGTGGTTGGTCTTCGGTCAAGGGTTGATACTGCCGTAGCTGCCGCGCTGGGACCGGTCTCCGCCCGACAAATTTTAAACTCCCGCAAGTCTCTTACCGGCTACTACGAACTGATGCGCAGTTACCGGGTCAGCGGGTTGCGAAACGGGAATGTGCGAACGGGGATTGACGTTCTAGAACAGGAACACTTCGCGCCGCTGAAGGGACTGCGTATCGGGCTCATTACAAATGAGACCGGAATAGACTCCGAGGGCAGGCGAACGATTGACCTGCTTAACCATGCGCCCGGCGTAGAACTCAAGGCTATCTTCAGTCCAGAGCACGGCCTTGTGGGCAAGGCGAATTCGAATGTGGCGTCTTCGAGAGATCCCGCGACCGGCCTGCCGGTGTACAGCCTTTATGGCAAGTACAGAAGGCCGACCAGCCAGATGCTCGAAGGCCTGAACGCGCTGGTCTTTGATATTCAGGCTGCCGGTGTTCGGTTTTACACGTTCATTACGACACTGGGTTACACAATGGAGGCGGCGTCAAAGCACCACCTGGCATTCTATGTTCTGGACCGCCCTGACCCGCTTGGCGGCTCCATCGTCCAGGGTCCGATTCTCGATGCGGACCTGCGATCGTTTGTCGGTTACTACCCACTGCCCATTCGCTATGGGATGACAGTTGGGGAACTGGCCGAGATGTACAACGCGGAGGAACATCTCGGCGTCGACCTCCATGTGATTAAGATGCAGGGGTGGGATCGAACTGACTGGTTTGACGAGACCGGAGTCGAATGGAAAAACCCATCGCCGAACCTGCGATCTCTGACCGAGGAGATTCTTTATCCGGGCGTGGCGATGGTTGAAGGATCGAATGTCAGCGTCGGCCGTGGCACTGACACCCCATTTGAGCTGCTGGGAGCACCCTGGATCGATGGAAAGCTGCTGGCTACTTATTTGAATTCTCGAAATATTCAGGGAGTTCGGTTTTTGCCAGCCCAATTCACTCCGCGAAGCAGTATTTACGCCGGGGAAGAGTGCCATGGGGTCCAAATCTTTCTGGTGGATCGGCAGGCGTTAAATGCTCCGGAATTAGGAGTCGAACTCGCTTCGGCGCTGTATCAATTTTTCCCCAAGAAGTTTGAGTTAGACAAGACGATTCGTCTCATCGGGGCGCAATGGGTCCTCGATGATATCAGGAAAAATGTTGATCCAAGACGCATTGAATACCTCTGGCAAAGCCCGCTTATGAAGTTTCGGGAAATGCGCGCAAAGTATCTGCTCTATCAGTAGAGAGAAAACGTCCGGATGTCATCTTAGAGATGTGCGACGGCTCTTGACCCTGCCGCCAACAGTGGTATGCTTTGGGGCTGCTTCAAAGCCGTCCGAATAGAACTTCATGGATCACAGCCGGACGTGGGAGGGTAAAGTGAAGAAAGGGAAGTGCTCGGTTGTTTTCTTGGCAGCCATAAGCCTGCTTGTTGTTGCTGCACCATCTTTATGGGCAAAAAAGCACAAGAAAGCAGCCTTCAGTGCAGATGATCCAACTTACATCCTATATCAGTTGCTCGACAACTCTTATGGAGGTAAGCTGAGCAATTTTTATCTGCTTGCCAATATTCATCCGGATCTGCAGAATCCGAAGGTCCAGCTTCAGCGTGTGCTCCGCGTCGACTACAACAAGAACCAGTATTTCGGACGTTTTCGCATTTTCGTGCGCGACGTCGGTAAACTGACGCCGGCTCAATTGAAGACATACGATATCAAGCAAATCTTCCAGTTTGGAGAATCCAACGTCGAGGAATTTGAAAAAATAGATCCAGGTCCTCTTGGAGGGACTGGTGACCTTTACCTTAGCGCCACGAGCGGTGGCCCGTTGGCACCTGCTCCAATTACGGATCAGGTTCGACAGGAGTACGAAATGCTGATTACCAAGTACATCCTGCCGGCTTTGAAGGAGAAGCACTGAGAGGAAGCGCTTGCCTGCTGCGTTCGCGGTGACGTCGTTTGGCGATGATCACCGGGCCTGCGCCCAGATGTGATCAAATTCTCTTTTATAGCGAGTGGAAGCTTCGGGGTTTGCAATAAAGATCGCATTTTCGAAATTGTAGCTGTTGGCGCTTGTTGTCCAATTGAAACTGCCTGTTTCAACCAGGTCTCCATCAAAAATCGCGAACTTGTCGTGCATGAGAGAGCGCTGGCCTCTGTATCCGCCGCTCAGACGTACTGGGATTCCTCGGGACTTGAGGTAGTCAACCTCGGAATGGGAGTCGAGAGATTGCCCTTCGTCGCTGACGATTCGTACCCGCACACCTCGTCGATGCGCCCCTTCGATTGCAGCTGTGATGTCGGGCTGTGTAATGCTATAGACCGCAATGTCCAGGGTTCGCCGGGTGCGGTTGATGGCAGCGATGATACGCTCAGCAATACGGTCGCGATCGGAGAAATATGGACCTTGTATGGATACCGAACCTGAAGTCCTGACCGGTTCCGCGGGCGAATCGGTCGCTGAGCTCTGGTGTCCAGAATTGGCGAAATAACCGTAGACGATGAGAGAAGCGAGTATGACGGCGATAAACGACAAACGACGAAATCCAAATCTCATAGCATCCTTTCAGCCCCCGGCCGCTTGCTGGCCAGCCATCCCCCGCAGAAAGTGACCAGCGTTCCGATGACGACGTACCACGTCCAGGCGATATCGAAGATTCCCAGCGCTTTCCCCACCACGATGAAAATTATGACTGCCAAACCAAGTACGGCCCCCGTCAGAGCTCCCCGCGAGGTAGCTCGTTTGGTCAGAACTCCCAGGAGGAAGATTCCCAGCATTGCCCCATAGGGGATGGACGCTATCGTCAGCGCAAGCACCAGCACACCTTCATGGAGATATTGGGCGACTACCGCAATGACGATCAGCGCAGCACCCCAGAAGAGGGTAAGCCCGCGCGATGCTCGGAGGTAGTGTTTCTGGTCGGCATGAGGGCGGACATACGGCCGATAGAAATCCACAACCGAGCTGGACGCCAGGGAATTGAATGCCGCGCTCAGATTCGCCATGGCTGCGGCAATAATCGCTGCAGTCAGCAAGCCTGCAAGTCCTTCAGGCAATTGAGTGATCACAAATGTAGGGTAGATCTTGTCCGGGCGGGTAAACGGATGGGCAGGCGGGTGAAAATGATAGAAAGCGAACAGCACCACTCCAACAACCAGGAAAAGCGCGAACTGGAACAAGATGACCAATCCACTTGCCAGCAGTGCGCCCTGGCTCTGCCGTTTGTTTTTGGCTGCCAGAAGGCGTTGCACAATCAGTTGGTCCGTACCATGGCTGGCGCTGGTCAGGAAGGTCCCGCCGATCAGCCCTGACCAGAACAGATACGGCTGGTGCCAGTTGAAGTGAAAGTTGAAGATCGTAAATTTGCCGCCTGTAATGGCAGCCAGGTGTGCTACTTCCGGCCAGCCGCCCGGACTGGCTCGCACAGCCAGAATTAGGGCTATAACCGTTCCAGTGATATAGATCGAGAGTTGTGTGACGTCAGTCCAGATGACTGCTGTCAATCCACCTTCGAAGGTGTAGAAAAGTGTCAGGGCCGTGATAATCAGCACGGCCGTCAGGACTCCCGTTCTGAAAATCACCTCGATCACGATTGAAATAGCAAAAACACGCACTCCTTCAGCTAGCGCTCGGCTCCCCAGAAACAGTCCAGCCGTAAAGATTCTAAGTCCATGGCCAAAGCGGCGCTCGATCAACTGATACGCCGTGTAGAGTTCCCCTGCAAAGTATTTGGGGATCAGGACAAATGCGACCACAACGCGAGCGACCAGATAGCCCAAAACAAGCTGGAGGAACCCCATGTTGCCGTCGTAGGCTATCCCCGGAGTACTGATGATCGTGAGGATGCTGGTCTCCGCCGACACAACAGAGAGAGCAATTGCCCACCACGGAAGCTGACGCCCACCCAGGAAATAGTCGTGCAACGTGCGTTGACGCTTCCCAAAGCGGGCGCCAAGCAGAGTTACGGCCGTCAAATAGGCGATGACAACGGTCAGGTCGAGCCAACTGAAAGCCACAAGCGCCTCACAGAGTCAAAGCGTTATCATACGCGGCCGCAAGAAGCGATACCAACCAAAACTCTTGCGGGCAACCTTAAGCCTTCACTCCGGAGCCACTAGGGCGCGGCTGTCGGCACACTTCCCGGGGGCTGCGATGGTTCTGAGGTTGTCGGTATGGGTATCGGTATAGGCTGAGATGGGAACTGCGGAGGTGGCTCTGCGCCCTTTTCCCAAAGCATGTCGTAGTTAGGGAAGGTCTTGACGACATGATAGTTGGAATTCAAGTAAGCATACAAGGGGCCAAGATGATTCGTGGAGCTCCTGGTCACCTGGGCCAAATCAAGGGCCGGTGACCAAAAGACATATTCGACCTTGTGGTTCTTGAGGCCTTCGACAATATTCGAAACCTGGTCGGGCCGAACGGAGTTTGAAGCTGTCGCGCAGGCCACACGTGCCGGGTCCCGCAACTCGAGCAGATAGCCAAGCCCGGCGCTGCCGAAGAAGTACTCGCCTGGCTTGGTCTTTTCGAGCAGGTCCGAATCTTTTGGAGCGGTCCCCTGAAACAGAAATACCAAACGAAAACAATTATGGCAGGCGGCGAAATCGTACATAGACGGACCCATGTAGGCGCTTTAATCACCCCCAGGAAGAGCGCAAGCCCAACGAACAAGAGCAACATGACTCGCTCCCAGGGCTCATCAGGAAAATCCTCTTTTTCGTCCCAATAGCGCACGAAAAACAAGATGTAGATGAGAGGAATTAGTAGGTAGACGGCTAGCCACACGATCAGGTCAGGCAGCCGAAACCACGGGTGGTACTGGGGCACGTCGGTCATGTAGACGTGGAAAGAACTCCAGCTTGTCGAAAACCAGTATCCAAAGCCAGAGGCCACGGTATCGCGCAGGAAGGCTCCGAGCCCACCTGCAAACGCAAAGTAAGCGTTGAAACCCGCAATAATCACAAAAAAGGGCGCCCACAGGTAGACTTGGGCTCTGCGGCAGTCGTACCAGGTGAAGACCTTCTTAAAGACTGCCCATACCAGGAACGCCGCAAGGCCGATTTCGGCCGCCACTCCTCGTGACATGCTAAAACAAGTGGCCACCCCGCAGAGCAATCCGGCGCCGACAAGGCCCAGCGCAGTGATATGGTCGATGAGCAGACAGATGGCTGCCATCACGAACAGGACGCTGAACCAGAGGTTTGCGGCGCCAGGCTGGCTATAGAAAGGTATGACCAGGAACAGGACAGCAGGAAGAAATACGGCACGACCCGGAATGACTTTTCTGGAGATGATAGTCATGAGCCCGGCGAGGCTCAGCCCCAGAAAGATCAGCACGGCATTCGGAATCCATGCCCGAAGCCCCAGTATTTTGAAGAAGAGGAAGTACAGGACCTCCGTTGCCGGCATACCGTGCTGGAAAAAGTCCCGGTACATCACTTGCCCGTCAAGCATGCGCCTGGCGTTGAAGAGATAAGCGCTGTTATCCCCGTGCAAATGGACCGGAACATTGAGATAGAACAAATTGAGATAGAGGAAGAGGAACCCACCAGCCAATACGGCTGCAGTCAAAAGAATAGTCTTTATTTTGGAGATGCTTTCCATGCAAGGGCAAACTATTTGAATTTGGTCGATTTACCTGTGTTCTCTGACAGATCAATTTTCGCTGCCGTGGAACACCATCCTCCCTGCCCACGGAATTCTAACGGAGACAGGTGTGTAGGATCAAGGTGAATCCCACTACTTCATTTCTCTGATGTTCTAATTCCCACGCCTGTTCGGCCAGGGAAGAGGTCCTCTACCAGGACAAATTCATATCCCATCACATGGGCGGCATCAATGATCGCGGGCAGGGCCGTGACGGTTTCAGAGGCGTCGGCTTCGGGCTGTGGGAGCACCGGCTCCTGCTCCTTTTGGTTTGTGGTTCGGGCTTTTTCTCTTACAAGCCCCTGCAAGTATCCTCCGGGCTTCTGCCGCCCATCGTGCAGCAGAATGATCGCACCCGGGCGCAGGCCATCGCGCACCGAAGCGATGATAGCACTGGCTTCATGCTTCCAGTCTTCCGCATTCACAGACCACTGAACAAGACGCATCCCATGTTCGCGAAGAACGGGGTAGAGGCCAAACCAGCGCCCACCATAAGGAGGACGGAAGAGTCTGGGCGTGGATCCCGTGGCTTCGTAAATCGCCCTCTGAGTGTGGCCAATCTCTTCCGCAATTCTCCCGCGACTCATGAAGTAGAGATATGAGTGGGACCACGTGTGATTCCCAATTGTGTGGCCATCGGCCTGTATGCGGCAAACAATTTCCGGATGTTGCTCGACGTCCTTGCCACAGACAAAAAATGTAGCCCGCACTTTACGCGACTGAAGGATGTCAAGGATCTGTTCGGTGTAGGGAGGCAAAGGACCGTCGTCAAAAGTGAGAGCGATCTGTTTCTTTCCGTCCGGGCCCCGGACCAGTGCCGGTCCCAGAACCTGCGAGCGGGGCCAACTGCAGGCATACCAGAACAGGAAGCCGAGAGCATCCGCTAAAGCGACAACAATCAGGATTCCGATCAGGATTGGCCAAAACATTTTTCTACCAGTGCCTCAAGGCTTTTTGCGGGCCCAAATCCACGTATTCTGAGTAAAACGATGAAGGACGCGGACGACTTCCAGGCCCGAGATCACGCAGGTCCTGCGGGCGAATCCTAACCGGATCGGGCAGGCGTCAAGCACGTCCGGTTTGTAGATCCGAAGTCGTGGAATGTGAAATCTGCTGGAAACGAAAAACGACACCGTCCACGGTCCCACTGCAAAATGAGGATGGTTCATCACTTGAAAAATGAGCCACCCGCCGGGCCTGAGAATTCGTCCCGTGTCTCTTACGTAATCGGCAATTGTCGCAGCATCCGGGATCTGCTGGAAGACACCCATCGAGAAAATAAAATCCACGGAATTATCGGCAATAGGCGCCAGGCTCATGCCGTCGTTGCACAACCAAAGCACGTTGTCCGCCGGAATTCTTTGCCTCCCGATTTTCAACATTTCCCGCGAGAGGTCGAGAGCCAGAAGCCCACGGAAGTCACGAGCAAGGAACTCTGAAACACGGCCGGGGCCACAGCCGATTTCGAGTGCAATCAGTCTTGCCGGATCAACTTGAAAGGTTGAAAGAAACTTGCCCACATACCTCTTGTAATCGCGCTCTCCGGAGGCTCGAAAAGATTCTTCAGAATCTGCCGCTTCTGCCCAGATATAGTGTCTCCACTTTCCATGCGCGCAGTCGTCCCATTCTTCACGCATCGCCTTCTTCAGTTGCTGCCGGTCATTGGCTGAATGTGTCCTGTACATAATCCCAATCTGCAATACTGACCGCGCGAATCGTCATGCCGCTTTCTTCATCAAGACGCGCTGCCCGAACCTCACAACATCTTGTCAGGGCACTTCAGACTCCTTCAAACATGATTCCCGGCGGTGCGCCCAGATCAATCCGCTGTTTTGAAGGGAGATTCCTTTGCATCAGATGTTTTCCCCATTTCAAAGCCTTCAGCGCATACGTTGATCCCAAATAGGTCGAAACATAAGCACATCGAAGGATAAAGTCCCCCGGAAGAGTCTGCAAAGTCCGCGCGAGCAGAGTCCGGCCCTTCCTGGGCGAGCATATTCCCAGAAGCCGGAGAACATAGTCGCGGGCAAAGCTTCTGGCGCTGCGCTCAAATTCCGGCCCCAGACGGCTGCCCTTTAGCTGCTCTTCATAAATCCGGAGCCAGGGGTCGAGAAAACCTATCGGATTATTCGTCAAGTTGCGACCGTGAAAGCGATACAGAAACAGTTTCCGATCGATGCGAATGCAATAAGCCCCGTCAAGGACAGCGCGGACGACCCAGTCGACATCATCACCAAGTCCCTGGTCGAAACGAGTGTCGAATGAGCCGATGCGCTCGTAGAGATCCTTGAGGAACACCGTGCCGGAAGGGCAGAAGTCGGTACATAGCGAAAAGAAGTTGGCCGCGGAACTGACCGGCCCTTCCAGACGCGGCAAGCCGGGCAGAAAAACCGGGCGGAGAATCAGTCCGTTGTCCAGGATGCGCAAGCCGTTCAAAAGCACCAGTTCCGCTTGCGGAGTCGATTCAAGCTTGCTGCCAACAACCGCCAGATAGTCCGGTGACCAGAGATCATCGGCGTCGAGAAAAGCGATGTGCGTGCCGATGGCTTTGCGCACAGCAACGTTTCGTGTATCAGCAAGTCCGGTATGTGGTTTTTTCAGGTACACACAATTACGGAATCGAGCGGAGTGCTGCAGGACTACCTGCTCCGTATGATCGGTTGAACCGTCGTCGACAATGAGCAGTTCAAAATCCTGAAATGTCTGTGCAGCAAGCGTTCGCAAGGCGTCGGGACGCAGGTGCGCGTAGTTGTACGTACAAACGACGACTGTGAATTTCACATTGGCTGGCGCGCGACCTGCATTCGTATCGTCTTTCCCGGACACCATCAAAAGTTCCTCATAAAAATGTCAACTTCTTTGATAATCAATTCCTGTATCGCGATTTTCCCAACAAGCGTTTCGCAGGTCGTACAGATTCGCCGTCATCGGTCTGAGTCTGAAACGTGGGGCGTCGCGAGCCCTGCGGATTCCTTAGTAGAGTTCGGCTCGCCATGCCCCTTCGTTCCAGGTTCGCCCTGATTGATCTGAGCAGACCCTCGACGGAGGCCATTTCGGATCAGGAAATCTTTGGTTCTTTCGCGAAAATCTTTGCCCGTGTTAAGTTTCAACGCAAGTTCCAGTAATGTGTCAGTT
Organism: Acidobacteriota bacterium; assembly: GCA_037379595.1. Lineage (GTDB taxonomy): Bacteria > Acidobacteriota > Terriglobia > UBA7540 > UBA7540 > SCRD01. The sequence goes on from JARRJI010000282.1 coordinate 9,128, forward strand.
TCGCACAGGTTCACCCGTTTCAGGCAAAGTGCGTCGCCGGAACAGTTCGTTCCATCCGTCGTGGTCACGGCGACTTTGTAACCAGCGCGTGCTACCGCTGCCCGAACCCGCATGTCTCGAGCGCCCCAGGGATACGAAAAGCAGGGCACCTCTGTACCGAGCAGATCCTCCAGCTTGCGCTTCGAATCCCTCACCTCCCGCTCGATTTCACGATCAGAAAGGCTTGTGAGGCAAGGGTGCGTCAGCGTGTGCGACCCGAAGTGAACGCCTTGGCGCTGCAAGTCGCGAATCTGGGCAAGGGAGAGAAGTTGCCTTGACCGAAAGCCCTTTGATACATCCCAGTCATTGGTTTTCCCGATGCGGTCAACGACAACAAAAACAGTTGCCGTGTAACCGAGTCGGTCAAGAACAGGGAAGGCTTCACTCAAAAAGTCGTCATAGGCGTCATCGAAAGTCAGGATAACGCGGCGATTGGAAGGCATGCCCGCCGACCATTCTGTCGGTAACGCCGTGGTATAGCCCGCCCTTTTCATCCACGTCATGTATCGAGAAAATCGCTGGGGCGAGAGATAGTACGACCAGAGATTCTGTTCCGTCGGGGTGGCGATGCTGTGAAGCATCACGAGGGGTGCCGCTCGCGGATACAAATCGCGCAAGGACTTGACCGTTTCGCCTGCCGTGCGCACGCTTTGCCAGTAATCCCCAACCCCAGTCTTAAGCCAGAGGTCATAGCTCAGTTTTGCGCCCGTTACGTCTGTTGCTTTCCTGAAGAGAGAGCCGGCCAGGCGAAAGGCCCAC
>JARRJI010000283.1:0-774 GCA_037379595.1 Acidobacteriota bacterium
TACCTTGGTTTATCCCGGTCGTGGCCGTCACGTCCCGGAAGGTTGCATCCCCCTCGTTGTGAAACAGGAAGTTGGCAGGACCGTTCTGGGCGTCGTAATAGGGCGAGGGGTAGCGATACTCGCCAAGGCCCTCGTAGTAGCTATACAGGCAAAAGTAAAGATCCAACTTTCCGTCGCGATCGTAGTCGCCGAAGGCGGCTCCGGTAAAAGTACCCTGGGGAGACTTAAGGAAGTGAAAGGCGTCGGGCTTCAATCGAAAGGTCCCGTTTCCCTGGTTGAGAAAAAGCAGCGGTTCCGTCACGGTCACCACCAGAAGGTCCTGGCGGCCGCGGTTCAGGACGTCGGCAAAGAGTGCGCAAGGCGTGGCGTCGAGTATCCCGACCCCGGCGGCATCCGTAACGTCAACGAACGTGCCATCGCCCCGATTGCGGTAGAGCCGGTTGGGCAATCCGGACGGCTGGCAGATATAGAGATCGTCAAAACCGTCGTTGTCGATGTCGCCGGCAGCGATCCCGTTGTTGCCGTACACGTCGATTCCACACGCTTCGTCCAGAACGGTTCGCCAATAGTTTGCCCCTCGCAGCAATTGCGCCGAATAGGAAGGAGTGTTTGCCAGAACCTGCGGTGTGATCTCTTCAAAGACCGGCGCGAAAGCCCGGATCTGAGTCTCAGCTTCGGCGCTCCAGCTTTTCACGGCCAGCGCACCCTGCGGGGTCTGCTCCCAGAGAACGTTCCACCTGCCGGATCGCTGTTCGCGATAAAAGCCCTTTCCTT
>JARRJI010000283.1:814-10077 GCA_037379595.1 Acidobacteriota bacterium
GCGCAGCGCGGAATAAGGTGCCAGCAGTGCCCCGAAGGACTCTACAAAAGCGTTGCGGTCGAGTGCCGGGGAGGAAGAGAATCTCCTGCGCCGGATTTCCAGGTGGGTATCGGCACGAAGCACGTGGCTTTCAATCGGACGAAGGCTGGAACCCCTGAAGCTGCCGGCAAGACCTCGCCCGATCGCCTCGATACCTGACGGCACCGAATGAAGGAGCGCTTCATCCCACTTTCGCAGTACGGTTTGAATTCGGGCGGCGAATTTCTCAGCGGGATAGCGGTCGTGCTCCGGATCGATTTTCTTGAGAATGTTGGCGAGAGGGCCCGGCACGCGATAGTGAGGGTGCAGGCGTTGGATGGCGAACCTGGGAGCCGCGAATCGGGGGACCTGGCCGGGATGGCTCAGCGCGCTTTGGCGCAGCGGCGCCGGGAGAAATGAAAGCGCTGCGGTGTAACCCAGGAACTTCCGTCGTGACCCGACCCAGCCAGTAAGTAATCTGGAATGCTCGCCCAAACTTTCTCTTTCTCCCCTTCGCAGTATAAACCGGAATTCCCATGCGGCACTCGCTTTTTCCCTTGAAATCAGCCATGGAATCGCCAATCGACCCTGTGGCCTCAGGTCCGAATTTCAGCGTGCGTGACGAAATATCGGAATTCCAGAAGGAATTGCGGCAAGAGACTTTTACAGAGCCGCATTCGGACAGGCGGACGGGCAATCCTCTCTTCCGATTCACATATGGATCAAGCGTTGGATGTGCGATTCTTCAGGTTATGAAGCCTGAGAAACCAGCTCTTCAAACGGCACCGGCGAAAGCTTCACAATGTTAAGTACCCGGAACCGACTGGGCGATGATTTCTCAAGCGCCTGGCAAGTCGTACTCTGATTCAACCGGGCATCGCATCGATGATCAGGCGCGGGACAAAGCCTCTTTGACCCGCTCGGGCGTCATGGGCAATTGCAGCATCCGGACGCTGGTGGCATCGTACACGGCGTTCGCGATGACGGCGCCCATGCAAATGACGGCCGGCTCGCCGCCGCCTTGTGCTGGCTTGTCATTGGCATCCAGGATGACCGTTTCGATCTTCGGCAACCAGGAAAAATGCGGGATCGTGTAGGTATCGAAGTTGTGATCGTGGATGTCGCCGCCCGTGAACTTAACCTCCTCGGTCAGAGCATAACCCAGGCCCATGGTGATGCAGCCTTCCATCTGGATGCGGGCTCCCTCGGGATTGACGCACAGTCCCATCTCCTGCGCGCATACCACTCGCTTGACCTGGATGTGGCCCGTGCTCTTGTCCACGGCGACTTCCGCAATGTGAGCGACAACGGCGCCCACGTCGGTTCCGCAAGCCACGCCGTAGCCGCGCCCGCTCGGAGACTTTGCCGGCTTCCAGCCGAATTTCTTCGCGGCGGCCTGCAAGACGCGCCGCATTCTCTCGTCCTTCAGGTTCTTCAGCCGGAACTCGATGGGATCAACTCCGGCCTTGCTGGCCAGCATATCGATCTGCGACTCGCGGGCATGGGTGTTGGTGTTGTTACCGGGAGCGCGCCACGGTCCCGTGGCAAACGGATGCGCGCCCGGAGCTGCCCTCCAGCCGGAACCGTACGCCATTGTCCGGTGGTTCGGGATGTCGTAGAACTGCTCGGACCCCCTCGCTCCGGCATAGTAAACCCCGTAGTCCCAGAATGTCATCAAGCCCGCTTTGGTAACGCCGGCATTGATCTTGACGACCGCGGCAGGACGGAAAGTGTCGTAGAAAAACTCCTCAGCGCGCGTCCACGCCACCTGCACGGGCTTGCCGGTCAGCTTGGCCAGCCGAGCCGCTTCGAGCGCCTGCCGGATGGCGCTCTTGCCGCCAAAGCCTCCGCCCACGAAAGGCGTGATGACGCGAACGTCGGAAGGCGACATCCCTAGCAGGGAAGCTGCGGCATCCTGCAGTGGGAAGGGTGTTTGCGTGGAGGCCCAGAGGGTCAGCTTGCCTGCTTCCATCTTCGCCATCGCCGTGTGAGGTTCCATGGGGGAGTGAGCGACATAGCTGTTGAGATAAGTCTCGTCCACCACGTAATCGGCGGCCTTTTGCCCTTCGGCGAGGTTCCCGCCTTTGGCTACGACTTCTCCCGCGGGCGCAACCTTCAGCAGGTGCTCAAAGATCGTCTTGTCGTCCGCGTAGGGCTTGGGCTCGTCGAACTTGGCTTTGACCTTCCCAAGGGCTTCCGCTGCGGTCTCAGGTTCCGGATGGAGCACGGCGACAAAGTTTCCTTCATGAACCACCTGGACGCCGTCGATTGCATGCGCGCCAGACGTGTCTACGCTGACCAGTTTAGCCCCATGAGCCGGCGGCCTCAGGATGCGGGCGCACAGCATGCCGGGTTCCTTGACGTCTCCGGAAAAATGAGCCCTGCCGGTGACCTTGGCCACGGAGTCGCGCCTGAGGACGGGTTTGCCGATGATGGTGAACTCGGCGGGCGTCTCGATTTCTGCGCCTTTCACGTGGCGCATGATCTTCTTTCCCTTGGTCAACTCGCCGTAGCTGACTTTCTTGCTTCCACCCATCTCATAGACCGTGCCGTTTTTGGTCCTGAGGCGTTCTTTCGGCACATTCAGTTTTTCAGACGCCAATTCCACCAGCACAGCTTTCGCTTCAGCAGCGGCGGCACGGAAAGGAGGACCGAAAAAGCGCGTGGTCATTGAGCCGAACGTTCCCCGGTCCCACGGGCAGAGGGCCGTATCGCCCATCACCATGTGCACGGAATTGAGCTGGACGTCGAGTTCGTCGGCCAGCTCCTGCGCGAGTGATGTGTCGATGCCCTGGCCCATTTCAATTTTTCCCGTGTAGCCCGTCACCTGTCCGTCTTCGCCGATCCTGAGAAAGGCGTTAAAGTCGTGCGGAAGTTCATGGCCCATGCCACGGCGCCGCCGGCCTTCGCCCCGCTGGAAGGCCGGCAGGCGAGTCACCGTGCAGAAGACCACAATGCCGCCGCCCACCAGCTTCAGGAACTCGCGGCGATCGAGCGGGAACGCCGGTCCCGGGTCCATGGTGATGTCGGAGAAGTCAAGTTCCAGGTTCTCTTCTTCGAGGGTCCGTGGCTTTTCGTCGATAGTCTTCATCGTTCTCTCCCTCCCATCTGTTCCGCGGCTGCTTCGATAGCCGCAACGATCCGCATATGCGCTCCACAGCGGCACAAGTTGCCGTCCATCTCCTCGATAATCTGGGTGCGCGAGGGCCGGGGGTTGTTGAGCAGCAGGCTATAGGCGTTCATGATCATCCCTGGCGTGCAGTACCCGCACTGAAGGGCGTCATGTTCGACGAAAGCTTCCTGCAAGGGATGAAGCTTGCCATTTTTCTCCAGCCCCTCGATGGTTGTGACTTCCTTGCCAGCCACGTCTTTCATTTCGATCGAGCACGACCGCACGGCCTGTCGGTCAAGGATCACTGTGCAGGCTCCGCAGAGGGCTTCTCCGCATCCGTACTTGGGTCCGGTGAATTTCAAGTCGTAACGCAGGACCCACAGCAGCGTGCGGCTGGGATCAACCTTCAGGCTGACGGGTTTCCCATTGAGTTTGAATCGAAGAGTGTCCTTCATCGAAACTCCTCCTGAAATCGGACGGGTAGCCGGAGTGGATGGCGCCCCGAACTCCAGCTTGTATCGGATGAGTATCACAGCATCGGAAGCCTATGCTGTGATCCAGATCACAGTCCAAGCCGGCGAATAATACTCGGCAAGACAGCGTTTATGACGTGAGTAAAGAATGCTTGCCTCAGGCAGGAAGCGTTGAGTCTGTCACAATTTCACCTGGCCGCACTGAGTAAACGGGAGAAGCGATCCGGGTCGCGCGCCAACTGTTGGGAGAAGGCTGCAGCCTGGTGGAACGTGTACAGCAACTGGTCGCCGGGCCTGAGATCAAAGACCTGTTCCGTTCTGGCCGCTGCGTCCCTTGCGCGACCCTTGTCCCAGGAGGCGTCGACCTTTTCGAGGAGTCTCTGGTCGCGTTCTGCAATGGTCCGAATCAGGGCCGTTGTTGCTGCAGGCGACCTTTGCGACTTCGCAGCTTCCTGCACAAGAACCGTGTTACGCCAGAAGATGTGTTCCAGGTACTCAATGGAGAGCCGAAAGGTGAGAAAGTCGTCAAAGTTATCCCGAACCTGGGCTTCACTGAAGACAAGCTGACTGAGCAGTCGTCGGAAGGGCGGAGCGTTGAGCATGCCGGATTGAACGGCTGCCTTCAGTTCGGCTTCGTTTCTCCACGGAACAGGCAACACAGGGCGCATCCAGGGTGGCGAGCAGGATCTTTTATTAGGTGTGATCTCATAAAGCGTCGTAAAGATGTCGGACCAGTTTTCATTCCATTCAGCCTGGTAGAATTTTTCGACGAATTGTCTGAATGCTGTTGACCGCGCCGTCGAGCTGCCTTGCCTCAAAGCGATGGAAGCATACGCATGGCTGTCCCACAATGACCGCTGAATATAACGTGACGGCATCCAGTTGGTGACGATCACACCCAGAGCCTTTGGGCTGTTGATGCTCTTGTAGGCGTCAGCGTATGCGTCGATGTTACGCAGTGCATTGACACCGGCTCTCGGCCCCCAGCGGCAAGAAATCAACGCCGGTGCACCGATCACCCGCAATCCAGTATCGATGACTTTGCGTGCTGCCTGTTCGAGCGGTTTTGGATTGGTCACGTAGTATTGCCAATCCATCACGATGATATCCTTGTTGAGCCGCGGTAAAACGCCCGGTCGCTTGTGCAGAACGTAATCGCCCCAGACGATGAACTCCTTGCCCAGCCCTTGTGCAACGCGATCCAGCGAATTCAAGTATTCGGCCCAGATTTCATCTCTGCTCCTGGTCTTGAGGGTTTCACGCGAGAGCGCAGATCCTCCCCAGTTGACTTCATCGCAGCCGCCGTGCAGATAAGGCGAGGGGAAAATTTCAGCGACTTCCCGGTAAAGGTCAGATATCAACTTCAAAGTTTCCGGAGCCACGGGACTGACGGCTGAAAAGTTGCCGTGGCCTCCCGGCATCCGGTCCCCCAGGTGGGCATGGCTCGGTACGCCGGTGATGAATCTTGTGTGACCAAACGATTCGATTTCCGGGATCAGGTCTACACTGCGCTCCTGAGCATACAGAGCCAGTTCTCTTGCCTGCTGGTGGGTGAGGGCGTTCTTGTGGGTGATGAGTTCGGGATGACTTTTAAAGCGCAAGGCAAAGCCGTACATGCGGCCTCCTGCCTGCGTCCCCCCTGCGGGATTCCCCTGCGCGGACCCTTCCGGGGGGCTTGTGACGTGTTTCATGCCCGCGGAAAGCATGGTGTCTGTGGCGGGCGCTCTGTTCGAAAGGCGTTCCGCCAGCAGGTTTGAACCTGCAAGGCCGGCAATGCAGCTGACAAGAAAGTCCCTTCGCGTTTTCATCTCGTTTGCCCTCTGTCGTGTATTTGTGACACTTCCTCCTTCGTCGGCACATCTTATCCCAATCTCGTAAGCTGGGACGGAAATTTCGTGCAAAGGCCGTGCATCCCTCCATTGCGTGTGCTTGCGGCGTTAAAGACCGGGTGCGCAATGGCAGCGGAAAGCTCCTTGATCCGGTTTCGTGCGATCGCATATTATTGTGCTTATGAAGCTTTGGAATGCTGTGCTAAAATACAACCATTGATCTGAACAGTTCGAGGGAGGTTTCCCTTGAAAGCTGCCACTAACAAACATTTCAATTTAGCCTTCAGCTATTACAAGGGTTTATACTTTTCGCGGCAACTTTTCGGTTACTCGTTTCTTTTGTTTGACATGTCTTGATGTTTGACATATCGTGGTCTTGTGGCTAGCTTATAGACCCTGAAGTAAGCTCGATCCTCTGCGCAAATAACGCGGATTGCCGAGGATATATTCAAGTTCGACGGAGGTTTAGCTGATGGACCCGCGACGCAAAATCTCTCTGGTGACGGGAACACTATTTGCGATATTGTTCGCCGTTGCCGCCCCTGCTTTCCCTAAGGCGAATCAGGCAAAGCTAAGAATTAAAGTTGAGCCGAGGCAGGCCTACGTTTTTGTCGATGGCGCTGCTTTAAAAGAAGGTAATTGTCTCCGTGACCACTTCTGCACGATCTGGGTTGATCCCGGTGAGCACACGATTACGGTCCGTAACTACGGTTACGCCCCAGAATCCCGAAAGGTGAATCTCCAGGCAGGGAAGAGTACTAAACTGGAATTTTCCTTGAAGCCTGAGGGCGGCGCGGTGACGGGCCCGTGGGGAAGAATTCAGATCAAAGGCCCGCCGCATGCCGCGGTTCTCCTGAATGGGAAGAGCCCTGACTTTTTCGTTGGGCATGTCGACGAGTTCGATAACAGTTTTATCTGGCAGCAACAACTGCTTGTCCGCCCCGGAACTTACCAGGTGACGGTCACTTGGTTTGGCAAAACGATCTGGTCTGGTCCCGTTACTGTGAAGGCCAACGAGCGCGTAGGAGTCAAGATTCACGATAACACCGCGACACAGAAAACGAAGTCCTGGTCGCGACTGGGGAAACTGACTTCTCCGTTGCCGCGCTTCAAGGCGGGCATGTCAACCACACGCGTGGCTATTGCTCCGACCAAAGGCTTGCTCTCGGCCGACCCCGGCAGCATCAAGTGCGGCCAGTCCAGCACGCTCCACTGGTCATCGACCGATGCCGTAGAAAATGAAATCAGCGGAATCGGCAAGGTTGACGCCAGCGGTACCCATACGGTCCAACCCAAGCAGACAACGACGTATGACTTTACGGCTGCGGGGCCTGGCGGCATCGTCAAGCGCAGCGCGACCGTCAACGTCGATGCAACCATTCAGGCTTCACTCACGATGAGTCCCAGCGAGGTTCGGTACCACAAGGTTGGCGACAAGGTCGTTGAGCAGGGATCGGCCACGCTTTCGTGGTCGACCACGAATGCCCAGTCGGTCTCTATCGATCCTCTCGGTACAGTGGAAGCAAGCGGGAGCAAAACGATCACTCCAACACCGAAACAGACCGGTTATGGCCCGGTTGACGAAACCGACACTTACACTTTGCATGCCACAAACGAGTGCGGTGGTTCGCAGACTGAGACCGCGACGCTGCACATCGTTGGGCTCATCGAGCGCGCGCATGTAAAGGTGGCTCTGACCAGCATCTTCTTCCCGACAAACTGGCCCAACCGGCACCATCAGAATGACGGCCTGTTGCGCAGCCAGAAGGAAGCTCTGGATACTCTGGCCAAGACCTTTATCGCACACCACGAAGCTCAGCCTGATTCCAGGTTGTTGCTTGAGGCCCATGCCGATCGCCGGGGCTCAAGGCATTACAACCAGGAGCTATCTGAATGGCGGGCAGCGATTGTTAAGAACTACCTCGTGAGCAAGGGCGTTCCTGAGGATCTTATCGATATCAAGGCTTTCGGTAAGACACAGAACCTCAGCCTGAGCGAGGTGAAGCAGCTTGAAGGCGAAAATCCCAACAAGCCGCAAAAAGTCCGCCGCTGGATTGATGAAGTGCTGGCGCACAACCGGCGCGTCGATACGGTTCTGATGCCGGACAACCTCCGGTCCACACCGGATTACCCGTACAACGCACCAGACGTGACCATCATTCACATGAGGCCGATGCCTTCGCTCCGGCATATTAAGAGCGCTGAATAGCGATAGCGCTGCGTCGCTGGATTAACGATGCCCTGCCGTTCGATCTGAACGGCAGGGCATTTTGCTTTTCACGGGAGACAACGGGAGTAGAGCGAAGAAGTCTATCCCTTCAATTTCGGGGGACGCGCAAGTAACTCTATTCAGAGATCGGTAAATTCCTTTGCACCCCGGATCTTAATTCAGCTCGCATTGATCTTACTTGGTCGGTCTCGCGACGGTGTAACAGCGGAATGGCTGCGACCAGGAAAAAGGCCGTCGCGAGGACAATAATCTCCGCGGTTGCCGCGCTGATTTCCCAAAGGTTGCCGTGTTGATGGACGAGTACCCACCATGCTTGAGCGGAGAAAATCAGCCCCAGTAAAAAGAGCAAGGCTCCTCCCAGGTAGACCACCGGGAAGATGCACCAGGCTGCAAAACCCGATACCCTGTTCCGAAAATGCTCGAAGGCCGGCATGATCTCTCTCCTCTCGCCTCAACGTCTCGGACCACCGGAAGTCGAATCCACCTGATGCCGCGCTGGACTCTTTTGCTGCTATCCTTCCATCCCTGTATTCGTCATATTCCGGGCGGGACTTGAAACTTTCTCGAGCAGTAACAGGTGCCACTCGGGCCTTTGTGTGGTATACGTTTGAGAAGGGCTTGACTTCCGCAACTACGATTACAAACGAAAGGGGAAGAAGACCATGCGCTTACCCAAGGGACGTTGCATCAGTTCGACTCTGCGGACCGTTTCCCATCGCGGCCGTCGCCAGGGGCGATGCGTCCTGAGCGCCTGCTGCGCCATCGCACTTCTGATTCTGCTGATGCCCATGGTTTCTTGCGGAAACTCCTCCACCCGTTCCGAGCCGCTCCAGGATTCGCCAACGCCGGGATTCCAGATGGAGAGCAGCGCTTTCAAGCAAGGGAGGGCCATTCCCCGGCAATTCACCTGCGCTGGGGACGACATCTCTCCCGCCCTGCGCTGGACGGCGCCTCCTCCGGGCACTCGCAGCTTTGTCCTGATTGTCGATGACCCTGACGCTCCCGCCGGCGTGTGGACCCATTGGGTTGTCTACAACCTGCCCGCGCTGGTCCGCGAGATCCCTGAGAACGTGCCCAAGCAGGACGAGTTACCCGGCGGCGGGCTGCAGGGGCTCAACAGCTTCGGCAAGGTCGGCTACGGAGGTCCGTGCCCGCCACCTGGCAAGGCCCACCGCTACTTCTTCCACCTCTATGCGCTGGACACCATGCTGAGCCTGAAAGCGGGCGCCGGCAAGCAGGAAGTCCTCGATGCCGCGAAGGGTCATGTCCGGGCCAGGACCGAATTGATGGGCCGGTTCGGACGCTGACGTTTGGCGAGAGTGTGGCCGAAAGAGGGGCGTTGTAATTTTTACTCACTGTCCGCGAAGCGAACAGTTTTTGTGAATGCGGCGACTTTTCAACGGCGAAACATTTGATATATAGCTCATTATCAATAAGTTACAAATGTATCAGGTTTTGCGGACGAAAATCCCACGCGTCCCATTTGGCCTCATGCTTGCCCCGTAAGTAGCCTAGCATAAGAGCCTCTCATGAGGCCGACGACGGCGCCGCAGCCAGCCGGAAATAAAAGGACGCCGGAGCCGCGACATGGCGCTAGAATA
>JARRJI010000284.1:0-2249 GCA_037379595.1 Acidobacteriota bacterium
AGGTCCGGGCCTGCTACTACGTGGCGACCAGTGTCGATGGCCTGATTGCAGATGCGAACGGCAGCGTCGACTGGCTGAACCCTTTCTTTGATACGGATTACGGCTACCACGACTTCCTGAACTCGGTTGACACAGTTGTGATGGGTCGGCGCACCTACGACCGCATCCTGAAGTCCTCGAAGGTGAACCCCTATTCGGGGAAGCGTTTCATTGTTCTTTCACACTCGCGGGCGATCGGCCCTCACGCAGACCTCTTTTGGCCGGGCCCTTTGTTCGACCTTACCCCCCGCCTCGCTGCAATGGGAACAAGATCGCTGTGGATTGTGGGCGGAGGCTCTGTCGCCGGATCATTTCTCGACGCCGGGCTGATCGATGAAGTTCACCAGTTCGTGATGCCGGTGGCGCTCGGGTGCGGGACTCCGATCTTCGGGCCCCTGCGGCAGCCGGCTTCTCTTCAGCTCAAGGAAAGCCGGTCCTTTCCTAATGGCGTTGTGCAGATGCGGTACGTCACCGGAAGGTAGTCCGGCATCTGAGTCCGAGGTTGCTGTTTTTGCCACGACACCGCCAAGCCACGGCACTTAAATCATGCCGTGGCTCCTCCTCCCTGCTTCATTGATTGATGACGGTTCCGTCGTACCGCCGGACCACCCCCCATCCTCCGTTCAGATGATTGCGGCCATCGCGGAAGGGATGTTTGGCGGCGAGCGCCTCATCCACTTCGATCCCCCATCCCGGTGCATCGCTAGCCCACAGATAGCCGTCTTTATAAGTTGCGCAGCCCTTGAAGATCTCGGCCTCCAGGCCCCGGATAATGCCTCCCTCCTGGATGCCGAAATTGCTGCTGGCCAGGTCCAAATGCAATTGCGCCGTGTGGCCCACCGGCGAGACGTCGCCCGGCCCGTGCCAGGCGGTTTTCACGCCGAACTTTTCGGCCAGGATGGCGATCTTCCGGGCTGCCGTCAGGCCGCCCGCTTGCGACACATGGACGCGGATATAATCGATCAGGCGCCCTTCAATCAGCGGCTGCCACTCATGCGGATTGTTAAACAGCTCGCCCATGGCTATCGAGGTCGCGCACTGCTGGCGGATCTGCCGGAAGTACTCAATGTGCTCGGGCGAGAGCGGGTCTTCCAGGTAGAACAGCCGGATCGGCTCCAGTTCCTTCGCAAACTGGACAGCCTGGTTCGGGCTCACGCGTTCATGCACGTCGTGAATCAGCCCGACTTCTTCGCCTAGTTGCTTGCGACATTCTTCCAGCACCTGCCGCGTCAGGCGCATGTAGGGGCCCGGTTCCCACACGGGTCCCGAGTGCAACCCTTTGAGCGGCGGGCCGCTGCTCGGACCATAGGAGGACATCCCCGGCACGCCCACCATCACCTTGATCACCTTGAATCCTTTTGCCATCATTTCGTGCACACGATCGACGGCCTGGGAGGCTTCCACGGCGCCTATGGTGGAGTAAGTCAGAGCCGCTTCACGTGCTTTCCCGCCCAGCAACTGGTAGACGGGCATGTTGGCCTGCCGGCCCTTGATGTCCCACAGCGCTTCGTCCACGCCGCTGATGGCGTTGTTCAGCACGGGGCCGTTGCGCCAGTACGAACTGTTATAACAGGCCTGCCAGGTGTCCTCGATGCGGTCGGCCGGTTTCCCCACCAGCAGCGGCTTCAGATATTTTTCCACCGCGGGCCCCACCAGGTCCGCACGCTGGGTAAAGGTGGCACAGCCGTAGCCGTAAAGGCCGTCCTGATCCGTGAGGACTTTCACCACCACCAGGCGGACGCCGTATGGCTGCGTGTTGATCACCTGGATGTCTTTGATGCGGGGCGACGGCATCCCGCGCGTTGCGCGGGCCGCCTGCTCTTTGGCCGCCAGCGGCTGCGCCGACAACGCCGCGCCGACGGTCCCCGCCACGGCAAGTTGAAAATACTCTCTTCTGTCCATTGTGGGCTCCTATGATGTTGGAGTCTCCTGTCCGCTCGAGCGCAGGAGTCTAGCTGCTCAATCGATGGGTCCAGATTGTCTGGGTAAGTCTGCGAATTGGATTCCCTGGGCCTTGAAACACGATCCGGAACCTGCCAGTAAGAAGTCAGCAGCACTTTTCCTGATCAAAACTGCGATGGAAGCTATCAAAGCTCCCCATGGCTGTCAAATGAAAACTGAGATGGGAAATGGGTCAATTGAAAACCTGGAGGTTGGGGTTCTGACGCCAGTTATACAGCCGGGCAAATCCCGTTCATGGACCGTTCGTT
>JARRJI010000284.1:2301-7502 GCA_037379595.1 Acidobacteriota bacterium
TTCGTTTCCTTCCTGACTGTGGGCGTTTCCACAAAGGACATGCCTACAGCAAATCAAGACCCGACTGACTGTGGATTCATTCCCAGGAACTCGCCATCACAATGAATCTGCCAAAGCGGGCATTTCCACTTCCACTTCCTCTGCCTGTTTTCGCTTCAGCCGCTTGCCCAACAGGATCAGCAGCAGGGTAGCTGAGATCATGCTGGCCAGGCCATCGGTCAGCAGGAGTCCCCGTGTGCCGAAGTGCTTAAAGCCTTGCCCATCGGCCCAGGTCATATAGACAATCGCGAGGTTGGTGGCCGCGGCAAACAATCCCAGTTGCGTACTGGCCACGGGACTGTCCTGGCCCACCAGTTGATAACCCAGCGCATTGAACGCCGCATAGCAGACTCCGGCCAGACCGTTATAGATCAAGGCGCCCAGAATAAAAGCCAGCGGCGTGTGGGGAGTAAGCGCCATTGTTACGGAGACGACACTGGTTGTCAGGCCCGCGCCAAGATACAGGTATCCCCGGGAAACCCGATTGGCAGCATATCCGCCCAGCAGAGCTCCCACCGACGCCGTGATGGCGCATCCGGCACCCGTCACCCAGACCACCGTTGTCGTGCTGGTATGGAAGTCGTTACCCATGCCCGAGAACAGGTTAATGGCCGCTTCTGCGCTGGCCGGAACCAGGAAGAGAGCAAAGCCGGTCATGACCTCCTTGGTTTTGCAAGCCCGCCACGTGGCCTTCATGGCATCGGTAAAAATCTGACGGAAGCGGAAAGAGGACTTTCGAGCTTCGGGAAACAGCAGGGTGGGCGCGGCACCCAGCACGATGACGGAACCCAGGCCGAGTCCAAGCCAGTGCAGGGCGATGTGCGGTACCAGAGACATCAAGGCCAGTGATCCCAGCGCGCCGCCGCCCAGATTGGCCACGTTGCTCCACCCGCTCACGGAGCCGCGCAGATGGTCCGGCGTGAATTGCGCGGTCCAGCCGGTCACCGCTCCGGAATAGAGCACCATCGAGAGTTCACCCAGCAACAGCAATACCGTGGCCGGCCCCAGGTGCGTGGGCGACAACACGAACAGCGCCGCCGCCAGGCAGATGGCCGCGCTCGCTGCCGTAAGCCAGGCGTAGGCGCCGCGGGTAAGCCCCGTGTCCATCAGAGGCTGCAGCAGAAATCCCCAGAAGGTCGGCGACATCACCGTGGCACTGACAGCGGCCACTTTATAAAGCGGAATACCCAGATGGGTCAGCAGAAAAGGCAATGCGGTGATGGTGAACCCCACCACCAGGCCGAAAGGAAAGAGGGCCATACCAACGATCCACGCCGCCGGGATCTTCGCGCGGACCGTTTGTGATTCTGAAATGTTTTTCAAGGGCGTCTCCAAATCCTCCATTGTAGATTCAGGATAGCCAACCTGCGCCTTTTTTCTTTACAGAAGAGGCGTGGCGTGGACTTGATCGATCCGGCTTTTTTCTGGAGCCGCGCCTTCCCCACCGGCGGTCTTTCGCTTTCTTGTGCGCGAAAGGTCCCCGATCGATCGACTCCACAAACTATCCACCGCGCAACAATGTCCGGCCTTGGCCGCCGGGCCCGGAGTCCGCACGCTTCCCTGCCACACTCCTGACCGCAAACATCGCAAGAATCGCGATGTAAACGCTACCCGCGAGGTGAGAAAAGGGGCATTTCTAAAGAGCTTTGACACACCCCTGAAGTACACTTGACATACTCTTATCGTGGTGTTAGGTTGGGGCCAATCAGGCACTTATCAAAATGGTTAATTCGGACGGCGAGGGCGGTGACTGGTTTGGATCTGCCTATCCGCGTGATCGGGTGGGGGCACCGGCGCCCGAGCGGCCCGAATTTTGAACCGCGGTGGTCTCATCGCCGTCCTGAAAGGCTGGGACGACCGACCCTCTTTGATGCAAGCGGCTGGTGACCCGACATCCCAGCCGGGCGTCCTTTGGGCAATTGGGTGCACGCGATCTGATGTTGGCGCGCGAATGACGGCGAGTGAATGCCGGCCATAAGCAGCCTGGGGCAAGGTCAATGGATAGAAGCGACACACCGACCCTGCTGATCCCTTTGTTGGCTCTGCTGGCGATTGCCTTTCCGTTCGCACTGAACCTTCGCTCGCCAGCCCCCTCCAGCGAGAAGAATCCGCAGGCCAGCCAGCCTGCCGCCACGCAGCCGGAAAATAGGCCCGAGAAAGCCACCAAGCGTCCGCCGCCGCACAGTGCCGCCAGGTTGATTGAAGACTTCCTGCACGCTCGCTCTGATCAACAAAACTTGCCTGCTGGCGGCTGGCAAAGCAAGTACTCTCTGGACTTTATGATCGCCACGGTACCGGACCCCGTCGATTCGCGTCTACCCCAAATGTTTGACGCCGCTATCGATTCGATTCAGCGGGCATTCGAGGCCAGCGGATACGTGCTGGATCGCTTCGACCTGGCATGGTCAGAGCCGGCGGGCGCGAATGCAGGTAGCGGTAACGCCACCGGCACCGGCTCAACGGCGAATCCAGAGCTCCCACGCTACCGGCGGGAACCCAGCCTCCTGCTGTTTCGGGAGCCGGACCCGGAAGGGGGAGGAAAACTTTTCCTGGTCTTCCTGGTTGGGGAAACGCCCACCAGCGGTCTTCATAAAACCGCGATGGCAAATGCGCTCCTCCAACTGGCCAATTTTTTCCCATGGGGGCCGAAGCCCGATTACCCGACGAAAGAGCTTCGCCAGCTGGCGAAGAAGCATTCCGGGACCACAATCAAGATCATGGGGCCCTCGTTCTCAGGTTCGGCCGTATCCCTGGATTTCGAGTTGCGTGACTGGCTGGCCAAAATCCAGCAACGGTTCCAAAAACCCGACAGACCGCACCTCAAGTTCCGGATCGTTTCCGGCACCGCAACCGTCATCGACCCGAAGGAGTTTTCTCGGATTGGCGAGGATGACTGTGATGCCTTCCAGGCCGTTGTTCCACCGGATGACGAAACCATGCCTGCAATATACAAATACATACAAAGTCTCGGCCTTGGGCGTGCCTACTCGCGAATCGCCATGCTTACCGAGGGAGGTACAGCTTACGGAAGAGCGAACATTCCCGTCGGCGGCCGTCAGCAGGACGGGACGGAGTTAAAGAAGTCGAATTCGGGATGCGTGCAAGCGAGCGGGCAAGATACAAAGGCCTCGAAACAAAGCAGGAAAGGCTCAGAGCCGAAGGTTCTCTACTTGCCGTTTCCGTTGCATATTTCGGAACTGCGGTCGGAATCAGAGAAACAACGGCAATCACAGCAGGCATCGACTCCAGGACCCATAGGCAACCCTACGGTGTCGATCCCTTTAAAAGAAGGAGAAGCATCCCAGCCCAAAGAGACTCCGCCGTCTTTTTCAGGTCTTGAAGTGTCTTCGGCAGAACTGGTGCTCTCCAGGCTTCTCTCAACCATTTCGCACGAGGGAATCCATGCGGTGGGGATTCTGGCCACAGACGTGCGCGACACCATCTTCCTGGCCCGCCAAATCCATCAGCACTGTCCCGGAACTCTGATTTTCACCGTTAACTCCGACCTGCTTTACGCGCACCCGGATGTGGGTACCGCGACACGCGGAATGCTCGTGTTCACACCTTACCCCTTGTTCAATCTCAATCAAGTCTGGACGCCACCGTATCTGAGACCGGAAACCCGTCTCCAGTTTTCAAGCCAGGATGCTGAAGGGGTTTATAACGCGACATTGGAATTGCTTGGCCAAGAGCGGCTAATGCTGGACTACGGCGAGCCTTTTCCACCTCAGGGATCAGAAAGTCCAGCGAAACCGGCGCTGTGGGTCACCGTCGTGGGCCGGAACGGGCCCGTGCCAGTCGGAACACTGCCCTGGAAGAATGGCGGGGATTACTCGTACAGTTTTGAAAGGACTTCGCAGCCCAAAGACCCAACGCCGACACTCGACAAGGAAGGAATCTATACCTTAAGCTCGGCATTCGGGATTATATTGGTCAGCCTTGTTATCATAGGATTCTCCGTGCTGATCATCCTTCAGTACCATCCACCTGCAAACCAGGAGGGAGAGAGCCGATTCGTCTGGGCTTCCCGGCTTTTCGGCGAGCCCGTCACCCCGGAGTACCAGCTACAGGCCCGTTTGTTCCTGCTTGCCTGCCTGGTGTGCCTGTTAGCTGCTTACATTGTATTGGCTGTCGTTTATTCTCTTCCCGTGGTTGCATCCTCGCGACTTGGCACTGTACCCCCACTCAACCCGTCGAATTTGTGGGTATTACCCGTGCTGATCACAACCCCCACAGCCGCAGGTTTGCTAGCCGTACCGCCAGTCACCGCCTGGAATTGGTGGGTAATATTTCTGCTGGTCGAAGCCCTCATCGCCGCAGGTTTGCTGTTGCTGGTATGTGCGGGAGTAATGCTCGGTCGCGCCTTGTGGAAAGACCACCGGCAGAAAGGTGTTCTCTGGAGTGGGTTGAAGGTCTTCCTGGGGAGTTTCATCGTGCTTGGCCTTACACTTTGGCTTGCCGACGTGTGGCTCTCCACGGCGTGGTCAAGCCCTCCGGAAGCGTTCTTCAGGTACATAAGGGCCTTCCAATTCTTCAGCGGACTTTCTCCTCTGGTACCGCTGTTCTTTCTGGCCCTGGCGGGCTTACTGTGGGCGTTCTGCTCATTACGTCGGTTGCACATCATCGAGGGGATCCGGCCGGCAGGCGACGGGGACACTGGCAAAGAATCTCTTCTGAGTACAGGCACGGAATCGTTCAATGGCGTGGCAACTCTGGAAAGCGCAGTCCGGGAGCGGCTTGAAAGCGTCTCGGCTTTCCCCAAACACTGGTTTATCTATGTGTTCATCATTGGACTGTTTGTCTGGGCAAACCTGTTTTTTATACCCTTCGTTCCTTCCTTTGAAGGCCGCAGGTTCTATTTCCTGTTTGGATGGGGATTCCTTCTCGTCTATTTTGCGCTCACGGCGGAGTTCGCCCGCCTCTGTCTCACTTGGTTTGCATTCCGGCGTCTACTCCAACGCCTGGCATTGCATCCGATGCAAGCCGCTTACCGACGCTATCGCAAGAGCTTCCCGGGACTTCCCAGAATCGATCTCGCAATACCCCTGCAAGCCCTCACCGTTCTCTCATTTTCGGTTGACAGGCCGAGCGATTGCTCCGATTTGCTTCGTCACTGGTGTTATCGGGGGCACTGCCTGTGGCTGCGCGGAAGAAACTCGACA
>JARRJI010000285.1:0-9406 GCA_037379595.1 Acidobacteriota bacterium
CGGATATAATCGATGTCTTTTCGGATTGAAGTTCGCTGAAGGGTGGGCAGCCCCTGCGCAGTGATGCCCAACGCGTCAGAAACAGCCACGCCAATACGCCTGAGCCCAAAATCGATACCCAAAACTCTTGTTGCCAAGGTTTCTGTCCTTTGGGCGAAGCCAGATTTTACAAACGGACCTCGTCTCGCCCCTCTCAAGTTTACCTGTTTTTTATGATACACCCCGGCGTGCGGAATCACTTGACCAGAGGATTTCAACCTGTGCCAACTCAGCGCTGCTCAGTTCGCCAGACCGGCGGGTGCGGCGGACGACTGTTTGTACAATTGGGCTTTACCTGCAAATCATGACTGGCAACACTTGTCAGTCTTGTTTTTGCTCTGCTTGCTGGTGTTCACGAAGCAGTATGGAGGAAGCTTTGCTTTCAGCGGGGGCAAAATACCTGAATGCCTGAAAAGTCACAAAGAGGCTGGTTGCCAGCACAAGAGCCCCGACGGCCGCGTGCGTAGCGTTCATAACCACAAGCCCCGGTTGGGGGCCCGGAGCGAAGCGAGCATCGAGATTCATGCTGTAAGAGATAATTCCGAGGAAAAGCTGCAGGCCCACCAGTTCCGCAAGAAAGATTGCCGAGATCTTGAACGATCGCAAGTGGGAGAACTTGGTCAGCGCCATTTCCAGGACCCACAGGGAACAAACGGTCACTGCAATTCCGAGCACGAAGTGGGGCGCAATTCCTATTTCCTTTTGCTGGAAGGCTTCTCCTAGAAGTGGCTCAAGGAAAACTGCGCCCGTCGTAAAAATAAGGACCTGTCTCACTGAGGGAGAAGCAAGATCGGGAGATTTCGGTTCATCCCACCGCCAGTCACTTCGCGTAAACAAGGCCAGACATACAGTGAGACCGAAGAAGACCTGAATCCCGCACATATAGCCGAGCGACGTTACCACTGGAGACAGCCCGCGCGCTGATCCAAAAGCTGCAAGCACCTCCACAAGCAGAACTCCCAAGGTCACGCTTGCCAGGGTTTTGACGTAACGCCGGGATTTGCTCCTGCTCAGCCACAGTGTAACGATGATAGTCAGGATGCTCACTAAAGCAGCGAGAAATTGATAGACGGATACATATTTGGCGAGAGGGCCAGAAGAGGGATTCCTGTTTCCTGTCAAGCCTGCCCAGTGAGTAGCGAATGGAGCACCGCCTGTGCCGGAAGCGAGCATTCCGGTCATCAGCACGAGAAATGTCATGACGGCAAGAAGGCTCGCAGACCTGTGCAGCCATGAAACTCCGCTTCTACTCTCGCTCATAATTCTGTGAACCTCAGCCCAACAACTCCCATTGCTGGCAACACAAATTGACGGAATCTGCGCTCACGGGTGCCTGATAAAACTTAAATGTACCGCTTTGAAACTGCCAAGAATCACGCTCCCGGTCAAGATCGGCTCATTTTTCCAAGGAACCTGACGACCGGGCCACGCGGCAAAAAACGTTGTGAAAAAACGGTGGCTTTGTTGACGAAACGCGGGACAACCAGTCCGCCACCCTGTCGCAACTGTTTGAGCGCTTCATCGACCACTTCCTCAGGCGGCTGCGGACCTCCGGGAAATCTGTGCCCCCCGTGGCGAGCGCCGATATTCACAAAATTGGTTCGTGTGCCTCCTGGACATAATGTTACCACTGCCACGTTGTAAGGTTTCAACTCTTCCCGAAGTGCCATCGAAAAACTATTCATGAAGGCCTTCGTGGCTGCATACGCTGTGGCGTACGGAATCGGCTGGAAACCAGCCACCGATGAAACATTGATGATACCACTGCCCCGCTGCTCAATCATGCCGGGCAAGAGACGAAAAGTCAATTCCAGGAGCGTTTCAACTTGCAGGGAGATCATTTCTGATTGTTTCTCGAGAGGCAGGGTCCAGAATTCTCCTCGTGCGCCGAAGCCGACGTTGTTAATGAGGAGATCAATTCCAAATTCGCGCTGGTTGATCAGCTTGGCAAGGCGGGCGCCCGCCCCCGGCTCGCTCAAATCGATGGGCAAGGGTTCGGCGAGAACTCCCGGCTCGGATCTGAATTCAGCCGCAAGAGCCTCGAGCTTGCTGCCAGACCGGGCGACCAGAAGCACGTTTTTCCCCTTCGCTGCAAGCGCGCGCGCAAAACATTCTCCAATGCCGCTGGAAGCTCCGGTGATCAGTGTATAGAGCGGAGCGCTCATGCGCGCAGCCCGCCTGGAGTGCTTTGCGGTCTTTTCCGATGGTAAAGAGCTTCGCGGACAGTCGCGGGATAGCGGGTCTTGAAGACGATATCCCAGAAGCCGTTGGTGAGGCCGTAGCCTCTTTCCGTCCCCTTTGGGCTGTGATGGTAGAAGTGGTGCCGCTTGATGTAGCGGAAGTAAGGATTGCGGAAGTTATAAAAATGCACCGAGTGATGGATCCACTCCTCCAGGACATAGGATTGAACTACTCCCGCCAGCAGGACCGGAAGCGTGTAGATCGGGGCAATGAAGCTCACCGGTGCGGCGACAACGAACAGGGGAAACAGATCCCGGAGTTCTCCATTGATGTGGTGCCCGTCAAAGGGATGCGCATGATGCTCCCAGTGGAGGGGATCCAGTCGCTCGTGCAGGAACACCCTGACAATTCCTTTCCCGGGAGCAAAGCGTCCGTGCAATACGTAACGGTGGAACAAGTATTCCACAAGCGTCCAGACCGGAAGTCCGGATACATAGAAAACGATGGCAACCACAGGGTGCGCCGACCGGAGCGCAAAAAACAACACGGCCAGGGCGTATGCGGTGTAAAAGATTGTCATCGGATACAAGCGTCTTCGAGATATGCGTGCCTGCTGGGACTTATAAACGCCGAAAGGCACATCAGCATATGCTAACCGGCTCTTGCCTGGTCCGAATTGCACAGTCCCGTCTGAAAGTTTGTTGCTCATTGACAGCCTCAGCAACGTCTATTCCCACACCCTTATATCTGGATGCATCAGCAAGTTTATGGTTACATCTTGCACGATTACGTGCTTTGATAGGGGACCGGGGAACAAGTTATTGTTTGAATCTTGATTTTAACTCTCTATGGCGGCACTATCAACGTCCAGCCATGCGAGACATTTTGAGGTTCAATGCTACAATTTGCTGGTGCGCGGGAGTCAGTTTCACTCGACAAAGGAGGCACAGCAAAGCTTCTTAAAACTTGTGGTTAACCAGTTCGAAGATTTGCATATAAGAAGCAACTTCTTGCAAAACCTCTGCACAGATCGTTGACAACTCTATGACCATTCACCAGATTATGCGCAAATACTCTTTACATTACTGTCCCGCCGCGTGCTCTGAGCCTTTGAATCTCAATTCGCCGCCGGTTTGTTCACAGAGCCGGTAGCAACCCTCTGTGTTTTACGTTCCAACGGCCATTCCTGGGGAAGCCGGGCGTGTCCACATTCGGTGCGCCGTGCCAGCCTGCTGCCATCATTGCGGTCGCATAGAGCAAGCCACCGTTGGCCGGCAGATACAGCGGGAGGTTGGACTGCTGAAAGCACTGACCATCCGGGAGGTAGCGATTCTTCGGAGTGTCCATCATCAGGACGTCTATCGCATTCTCAGGTTCTCCGAGCCGTGCAGCGGTCATGGCCATAGCGGGATAATCCCAGCCCCATGTTGAATCCCAGTTCCACCGTGCACGGACGTTTTGGAAGGTGCGTCGCATCGTTTCCGGGTCGATCAGTGGTGTCGGGGGCACAAGTCCCAGGGCATAAAGCATGGAAGGATGGTCGGAGTATAGCGTGTAAGGAGCTACGTCGATTGCTGCGTAGATGCCATCGCGCACAAGAGGCCGCGAAATGCGCGCAATGATTCTGTCCCACCCCGGGTGACGCTTTTGCCCGAGGCGCTCCCGCCACCTCTGCGCGATTGAAAGCGCCCATTGCCAGTAGGCGAGTTCAAAGGTAGGGTTGGTCACACGCGCGCGGATCCTTGCATACGATTCCTGCGCCGGGACGAGCGGCGGGCCGAGGATGTAGCGGCGGCTCGCGGAGTCCCACCAGGCATAGGAAGCCATGAACTCCGCCGTCTCATGAACGATCTCGCGATAACGGTCGAGCGTCCCGCGATTCGGGCGGCTATGGTAGAGCAGTTCCGCGTAGTAAATGGGATGCGGTTGCTGCCAGATGATGAAGGGGTTTATTGCGCCCGGCGACTCTCGCCCGCCGGGCCCCACCATCTTCGGCCAGCGGGCGCCCCGGTAGCCCTGAAGCCGTGCTGACTCCCTGGCGCGCGGGAGAATGCCCGCGTACCACGGAAGACTTCTTTCCAGAAGCGGCGACCGTCCCCAGAGGACAAAGTGAGCGGCGTGCCACCAGTGCATTTCCAGATGGAATTTTCCGTACCAGCTATCGGTCACTAACCCGGTTTCCTGCGGCGGCAGTGAGCCGGAGCAATTGACAGCAGTGAGGTATTGCGACAGGATGATGCGCCGTTCCAGCTCCTCAGCACGTGGGTCTGTGCTTGATGAAAGGTCGATCGCTCCACCGCTGTGCCAGAATTCCTGCCAGTAGTGCTCGGCGGCCGCACGAACCTGCTCAAAGGAAGGAAGCTCAGAGACAGACAGTTCAGGTGAGAAAGAAAGAATCAAATCGAGCTCGTTCTGGCGCGGGGCAAACAGGTGGAAATGGTGTGGCTCGGCCTTTGCCCAGGACGCCGTGCCTGACCAGCCTGCGTGCACCCAGTAACGCGTCGCATCCAAAACACACCCGAAGACTGCGCTGCTTTGCGATTGCGTGATTTCGGTTCGATATCGATCGGGCGAATTCCAGTCTTCTTCGTTCTGCCAGCCGCCAGAAGCGTAAGGGAAGGCAATCGATATGCCCAGCCGTTCTGTTGCTATCAGCGGCGACTTGACACGGATCGCAAGCAGGCTGCGTTGAGGATGGCACAGGGTGGTGACTCGTACCGGCAGATCTTCGAACTCAAAGCTGCTTACGAGCCGGCCGTCGAGCAGATCCAGTTGCTGATGGATGTTGGTAATGTCCTTGAGCACTGCGTTTGCGCCATCGGCTTTGCGCAGAATAAACCCAACCCGCCCGAGGTCGATGCGGTGTGGGTCTTGCCGCAGCCACGCGACTGCTTCCTGGATGCGCGGGGAAGCCGGAGAATGGCCCGGACCACTCCATCCATCGGCATAGGGCACTTCCCGGCCGTGCGAATCGTACGGGACTTGCAGGGGTGAGTTGATGTTTGCCTCGGTCAGCAGCGGGAAGTGCCGTTTGACGAGTGCCGCACGATCGATGCGATTGCCAGTCGGGCCGGGGGCCAGCTTGCGGGTAAGGCCGGCCGCCGCAGAAGCGATGATGAATTCACGCCTGTTCATGTTGAGGTCACAGGACAGTGTAATACCGGACTCTACCCGGCAGGTCAAGACGCATTTGATGACATTAAAGTCGGTTGCCGAAAAGACTGTCAGGCTGACTTTCGCGGCTTCTTATCCGGATGTGTCAGGCGATCCAGCTCGCGATCTACAGTGTTGATTATGTCGTTTGCGGATTGCGAAGAGATGAGTCCTTCGTGGACAGCCTCCTCGATGGAACTTTTCTCAGCAGCAATAAGACGCACCTTTGCCAAATGAACTTCGTCTTCCGCCCGGGCTTCATTTTCCTCGTAGATTTCGGCGACGTCGGTTTCAGCTTTTTTCAGTTGCGCCTGGATCTCCTGGCGATATCGGTCGTAAACCGGACGTGAGACCAGATGCCTGCGAAGCATGGAGTCGAGTTCGTTCTGGGCGGCCGCAAGTGCGATCTGGCGGACCCGCGCGCGCTCGTAATCATCTTCCTTGCTGACCGAAAGCCGCAGAATGCGGAGCAGCGGCTTGATTGTCAGTCCCTGAACGATGATGGTGAAAGCTACAGCGCCGAAGGTCATGGTCAGGATCTGGTCCCGGTAAGGAAACGTCGGGGCCAGGCTCAAGGCGAGAGCCAGCGACAGGGCTCCGTGCATGCCGCTCCAGACCAGCACGTGCTGCCATCGCCGCGGGATTTTCTCAGCAAAAATGTTGTTAATCGGGATGACCGCATAAACCGAAATTGCCCGGCCCAGGAGAACGGCGCCGATGGCCAGCAGCGTAGCTTGCCAGGTGTGAAGAATTTCGGTGACGCGGACCTCGAGCCCAATCAGCAGGAACACAATGGAATTAATCACGAACGACAGGTATTCCCAGAACGACCACAACGCCACGCGCGTGCGGGGGCTCATTCCGACGCGGGTGCCGTAATTGCCGATGGTGAGTCCGGCGGCCACCGTCGCGATGACTCCTGACAAGTGAAGGCTGTCCGCAGCCAGGTAGGAGCTATAAGCCAGGATTGTAGTCAGCGTGATTTCAATTTGAGGGTCATCGATTCGCTGGGTGATCTTGCTGATCACATACCCAAAAGCAAGTCCGATGGCCGCTCCGCCCAATACGACCACCAGGAAGTCCCCTATTCCCGACCGGACGCTCAGGCTTCCGGTGGTGATTCCGGCCAGCAAGATCGCGAAGAGAACGGCCGCGGTGCCGTCATTAAACAGGCTCTCGCCTTCAACAATGATTGAGAGCCTCTTGCTGACCGGCATACCCTTGAAAATCGCAAGGACGGAGATGGGATCCGTAGCGGAGATGATAGAACCAAAGAGCAACGCGAAGAGGAGTGGAAGGACTGCCTCCTGGTAAAGGACAAAACCTGTAATGGCAGTTGCGACCATAACCCCCAAACTGCCCAAAAGCAGAATGGGGATGGCATTCTCCCGCAGGTGCCTGAATTGGATTTTAATACTGCCCTCAAACAGAAGCGGAGGCAGAAAGATGATCAGGGTCACGCTCGGAGTCAGCCAGTCGGGCCGCTGGCCTGTGATCTCTTGCAGGAAAGGCGTACGCACCATGCCCAGAGCAAGTCCGCCGAGCACCAGCGCGGCCGTGTAGGGAATCCGAAGCCTCGCCGCCACAACAGCGATGATGGACGCAGCAACCAGCAGCCAGATAATGAACTCAACAACAAGATCGGTCTGCATAGCTTTTTTCGAAGGATTCGGTACAATTAATGCGATACCCTAACGGGATTTGCCCTAGGCCCATCTTAACGCGGGTCGCGGGCATAAAGCAGCCTTAAAAGGCGGGACAGACTTTTTGGGGGCATTTCATGAAAACCAGCAATGGGACCCGCGGGGGATCCGCATTTGAACACGAGCGAATTGCGAAGGGTAGAATGGGTTTCGCGCTTCGATGCGTTTTGGTTTCACTCTTGTGCGGGATCTTCGCGACTGTTGCCGGTTCCGTCGTCCTCGGGTCCCAGGGATTTGACGCTTCTTCGTTGGTCAAGATGAATAAGCGGGCGCCGGAATTCCCGAACCCGACACCCCTTTCTCTGTCACGTTCGCCATCATTGCCGTCTTCCTCGGAACAGCGCGTTCCCAGTGTGGCCGGTCCGCCGGCTCCCGGTGTGGAGGGGACCGGGTCAAACGTAGAGTGGATCAATTCCTCGCCGTTGACGATGGCCGGGCTCAGGGGCAAGGTCGTCATGATTGATTTCTGGGAGTACACCTGTATCAACTGCATCCGCACTTTTGCTGAGAACAAGAAGTGGTACGAGCGGTACCACAAGTACGGCTTCGAGATAATCGGCGTCCATTGTCCCGAGTTCGACGTTGCCTATCGCGTGAAGAACGTGAGAGAGGCCGTCAAACGGTTCGGGCTACCCTATCCGGTTGTGGTGGACGACCACTTCCTGATCTGGCGCGCCTATCACAATTCAACCTGGCCCAACCGGTTCCTGATCGACGCCAAAGGGTATATCCGTTACGACCGCTCAGGCGAAGGTGCTGACGACGCGCTGGAACATGCCATTCAGCAACTTCTGAAAGAAGCGCATCCGGGATTGAAGTTTCCTGCGAGCTACAAGATACCTCCGGAAAAGAACGCCTTCGCGCCTTCCTGCGGTGTCACCACCCCGGAGATGTATGTGGGCTTCTGGCACGGCCGCGGAATACTTTCGAACCAGCAGGGATATCACAAGGGCAAGACTCTCGATTACAAGCTTCCAGCCAGTATCGAGGACGGCCACGCGGCGGTGTCCGGCCGCTGGGAAACCGACAACGGGCGGAATCCCGACCAGAGCAACGGGATGATTTATCGCGGGAAGAAAAAGGGCGATAGCCCGGCTGCCGACAAGCTGGAGATGCGCTATCACGCGCGGGAATTGTACGCCGTGATGAACGTCGAGCACGGGCACCCTGAGCGCTTATACATCCGCCAGGACGGGAAAGACCTCACGTCCAGGAACAAAGGCGTGGACGTCCGGTTCGATTCCAAGGGCCGCTCCTATATCGAAGTGCGAGAGCCGCGGATGTATTACCTGGTGGCCAATCCTGCTTTCGGCAGCCACAAGGTGGAGCTGTTTCCGACGCGCGGCGGGTTGACGGTCAATTCCTTCACCTTCGGGAACGATTGCCAGACGGACTTTCCACATTTGTAGCGTACATAGCGAGGCTAAAAGAGATCCGGGAAAAGCACAGTCCTCCTCGCCGCGTCCCTTAACGGTGCGTCTTCGCCCGATTCTTATTCAGTTGTGGAACTGATTTGCACGTCGTCCAGCCAGAATTTCCCGGTGATCGCCGTGTCGTCTTCTGCCTTGCTGGGCTGCCGGACCAGAGCCACAAGCAGCAGTTGGGTTTTCGGCCCCGTCTTGAAGTTCAGGACGACCGGATTCCACCCGCCGCTGGTCCCCGTCATATCCGGGGTGAGCAGGGTCAGGGCGCCGGGGTTATAGGCATCGACCACTTCAAGGCGTGGCCCGCTGTTGCTGGTGATGTCCTGCGTTTTCATGAAGGCGTCCAGTTGATAGGCATGGTGCGGCTGAACCTTCACAAACTGGAAGACCTGGTGGTAATTCAGGTTCTGTTTGCCTGAGAATTGCACGGACAGGGAATGCCCGGGTGAATGGAACGTAGCGGTGTCCATGCCTGCATAGACGCCCCGGAGATCCTGTATTCTCCACCCGAAACCCATGTTGAGCAGAGGCGCCTCAAAATTTCCATTCGTGACCAGATTCAGGTTCGGACCTCCGGGCGGGGTGGGGACCAGTCCCTTGGCCTGGAGGTCGGTCCAGACCTGGTATGCCGCGCCGGCCTTTTGAGCTCTGATTAAAGTGTCGATGTAGCCCGCCGCCTTGCGGGGATCGAAGTTTTCTGAACTTGCCGCAATCCGCTGCCAGACCGGCCGGGCTTCGGAAAACCGCTGCCGCGCCACCAGGTAATCCAGGTAGCTGAACTCGGCCGGGAGGTCGTGCGGAATAAGCTCAGCGAGAATCTGGCTGGAATTGCTGGAAGCTTTCCAGGCAACTTTGAAGACCGTATGGTCATACTCGCGCGATCCGGCCAGCACCCTTTTCAAATGG
>JARRJI010000286.1:0-5163 GCA_037379595.1 Acidobacteriota bacterium
CCGGCGGAATCTGATTTCTCCGGAAATCGAGCCCGAGCTTTATGCTTACCTGGGCGGGACCCTGAAGAAGCTTGGCTCGGTTTGCCTGGCAATGAATGGTACGGCCAACCACGTCCACCTGCTGATTTCGCAATCGAAGAACGCCGCGTTGAGCGTGACACTGCAGGAACTGAAGAAGGGTTCGTCGAAATGGATCAAAACTAAGGGTGAGGCCTTCCGCCACTTCGCCTGGCAGGACGGGTATGGGGCGTTTTCGGTTGGACAGTCTAATGTCGGGCGGCTCAAGACGTACTTGGCGGAACAGAAGTCACACCATCAAAAGAACTCGTTCGAATCGGAATTGCTAGCTCTCCTCGATAAATACAAGGTGAACTACGATCCGCGTTACATTTGGACGTGACATGCGATCCCTCTGGGATCGATGGAGATTTGCCCCCAGTTTTCCGGTGGCGTTGCCACCGGCTATTGCATGGCACCCCTGCGGGGTGCGGGGCCAGGCGATTGGAGATTTGCCCCCAGTTTTCCGGTGGCGTTGTCACCGGCTATTGCATGGTACCCCTCCGGGGTGCGGCGCCGAGCTGGAGATTGCACCCCTTTTGACGCTCCCTTTCGCACCCTATATAATTCGTCTTGAAATTCTTTCATCAAGGACCCGGGTGCATGATTGCTGCTGAAAGGCGGCTCCGGGCTTTTCGACAGGGCGGAGGCCCGATCGTGGCTGGTCGAACCACATTCTTTACGTCAAGGAGGATGGTATGGATCGAAGAGCGTTTTTCAAGTCTGGTGCTTTAGCGGCAGGATTGGCGGCTGCGCCCGGTCGGGCCGGGGCTGCAACGGCAGGACGGGGCGGGCTGGGCATACCGTCCCCGGACGACAAAGGCTTCAAACCCCTTCCGAAACGGCGGCTGGGCAAGACCGGCTGGGACCTTTCGATCATTGGACTGGGCGGAATTGTGGTGATGAATGCGTCCCAGGCTGTGGCCAACAACACGGTGGCCCAGGCGTATGACGCCGGCATCAACTACGTGGACGTCGCGCCGAGTTACGGCGACGCGCAGCAGCTTTTGGGCCCGGCGCTCAAGCCCTACCGCGACCGCGTTTTTCTGGCCTGCAAGACGGGCAAGCGCGACAAGGCGGGCTCGGAAGCAGCTCTGAATGAATCGCTGAAGATGTTGAAGACAGACCACATTGACGTCTATCAGTTTCATGCTGTGACGACGATGGACGACGTCCATCGCATCATGGGTCCGGGCGGCGCAATGGAAACTTTTCAGGCCGCGAAGAAGGCAGGGAAAATCCGCTTTATCGGTTTTTCGGCCCATTCCGTGGAGGCCTCGCTGGCCCTCCTCGACCAGTACGATTTCGACACCGTGCTGTTTCCCATCAACTTTGTTCTGGCGTCGCGGGAAAACTTCGGGCCGCAGGTGATCAAGCGCGCAAATGAAAAGGGCGCCGGCATGCTGGCCATCAAGTCCATGGCCAAATCAAAGTGGCCCGCTCACATAAGGCAAAGCCAGAAGCCCAATCCCAAGGAGTGGTACCAGCCCTGCTCGATTCCGGAAGAAGCGGCGCTGGCCCTGCGCTGGACCCTTTCGCAGAACATCACGGCAGCCATTCCTCCGGGCGACGAGCGCTATTTTCCGCTTGCCATGTACGTGGCGCAGAACTTCCGTCCCATCCGGCCGGAAGAGGAAAAGCTGCTGATGGCGCACGCGGCCCAGGCGACTCCCATCTTCCCGAACGCGTGAGTGGGCGGGGGAGGCGCACTTTCAAGCTACGGGGCTGGGAAACTGTCGCAAAAAAGCCGATCACGCAAAGGCGCCAGGGCGCAAAGAAGTGCGGCCTGCGACTTCTGCTTTGCGCCTCGGCGTGAGACCTTCACGATTGGGCTCCGCTACATTTTCCTGTTGCAATACGTTCGCATCTGAAACATCGCGTGCGAGCTTTTGCGCGGGCCTTTTATCCCTCTTCGCCCAGGTGTGATACACTGGTGACACCTATGAAAAACGGGGCGAAAGTAAACCGGAAAACAGACGTTTCTCTTTGGGCGAAAAGCCTTGCCGCCTGGCCGAAGGTGCAGAATCCGTTTCAGGCCGGGCGTGAGGAGCAGCGATTCTGCTCCCGCGTGCCCTGTTCATGAGGGCATGGATGATGCGGCCTCACTTTGATGGAGGCTGACCAAATCCGATTTCTAGTTAGGAGGTTGTTATGGGAACTTCACCTGTGACTGCTAAAGGAGGCGCAATGCCGTTTTCTCTTCCTGCTCTGCCATACGCGAGCGATGCTTTGGAACCCTATATCGACAAGATGACCATGGAGATCCATCACGACAAACACCATGGCGGTTATGTGACGAAGCTGAATAGCGCCATCGAGTCGGTGTCCAGCCTTTCGGGCAAGACCATCGAGGATCTTCTGGCCAACAACTGCTCTCTGGTACCGGAAAACATTCGGACTGCCGTCCGCAACAACGGCGGCGGCCACGCCAACCACTCCATGTTCTGGACGATCATGGGACCCAAGAAAGGCGGCCAGCCGAGCGGTCCGCTGGCGGACGCCATCAAGAACACCTTCGGCGGGTTCGATCAGTTCAAAGAAAAGTTCGGCAATGCCGCGGCCACGCGCTTTGGCTCGGGCTGGGCATGGCTGACCAAAGACAAAGCCGGAAAGCTCGACATCTACTCAACGGCCAATCAGGACAGCCCGTTGATGGAAGGCAAATTCCCGGTGATGGGGCTCGACGTCTGGGAGCATGCCTATTACCTGAAATACCAGAACCGCCGCGCCGAATACATTAAAGCCTGGTGGAGCGTGGTGGACTGGGACGCCATACAAAAGCGCTTCGCAACCGGAAAATAACGCTGAAAGAAGCCGTAGGACGCGGCGTTCGGCCACACCCAAAGCAGATTCTTCGCTTCGCTGCGCTTCACTCAGAATGACATGTCATCCTGAGCGCAGCGAAGGATCTGCTTCAATAGACCCGCCGCGAGGGCGATGCAAGTCAGTGGCGCAGGTTACAGAGTGAGAAAGTCTGTAACCTGTACGCCTCTCTTGATCGCTTACCCTAACCCGAAAGTCGCAACTCGTCATCATGGGCAGGGTCACCGAACTCCACGTGAACGGGAAGCGCCACGCAATCGACGCCGATGCGGAAGAAACTCTGCTGAACGTCTTGCGTGACCAGATCGGCCTTACCGGAACCAAATTCGGATGCGGCGAAGGCGAGTGCCGTGCCTGCACGGTGCTGCTGGACGGAAAGCCTGTCCATTCCTGCCTGACGCCCGCAAAAGAAGCCGCCCACAAACAGATCACCACCATCGAAGGACTGGCGAAAAACGGCCGCCTTCATCCCGTGCAACAGGCTTTTCTTGACCTTCAGGCCCTGCAGTGCGGCTATTGCACTTCCGGCATGATCATGATGGCGGTGTCGCTGCTTCGCGAGCATCCTGACCCCAGCGAGAAAACCATTCGAGAGTATATGGAAGGCAATATCTGCCGTTGCGGGACCTATCCGCGCATCGTTGAAGCGATCCGGCGGGCCGCAGCGGTGATGAAAAAGTCTTGAGCATGAGCGAGCGGAAAAAACCCGAAACTGTCGTCGAGCCCGAGCGCTACGAATTCTCGGAGCAACCTTTGCATCACTTTGAGCTGGGCCGCCGCGATTTCGTCAAGCTGGTGGGCGGCGGCGTGGCCGTCATCGCGCTGGTTCCCAGGAGCCTGGCGCAGGAATCGGGCAGGAGATTTTTCCGTTTTGAAGAGAAGCTGCCGGAGAATATCGGCGCCTGGCTGCACATCGGCGAAAACGGCGCGGTGACGGTCTATACGGGCAAGGCGGAGATGGGCCAGAACATTCGTACTTCGCTGACCCAGGCTGTGGCGCAGGAGTTGCACGTCAAGGTTGCCAGCATTCGCATGGTGATGGGCGACACCAGGCTGACGCCGTTTGACATGGGAACTTTTGGCAGCCGCACGACGCCCACCATGAACAAGCGGCTGCGACGCGTGGCGGCCGCGGCGCACGATCTGTTGATCCAGCTTGCAGCAAAGCGATGGAACGTTGCGCCCTCAGAGCTGGTGGCCGCGGACGGCAGAATCCGCGAGCGCAACGGCAGCCGCACCGTCGCGTACGCCGCGCTTGCCAAAGGCCAGACGCTTGCCAAAGCGATTGTTGAAAACGATCCGCTCACTCCGGCCAGCGAGTGGACAGTTGACGGAACTTCGGTTCCCAAGATTAACGGTCCCGAGTTTGTGACCGGCGGGCACCGCTTTCCTTCCGACATCAGCCGCCCGGGCATGCTTTTCGGCAAAATCGTGCGGCCGGCTGCATTTGGCGCAAAGCTTGTCTCGGTCAATGACAGCAAGGCGCGGGCGATGCCGGGTGTGGTGGTTGTGCACGACGGTGATTTTGTAGGTGTGGCCGCGCCCAGCGAATTTGAAGCTGCCAGGGCCGCCCGGGCGATCCGGGCGAAGTGGAAAGCCGATCACCAGATTTCGAGCGCGGAACTTTTTGAGTACCTGAAGACCCACGCCAAGAGCAGCGACCGCGGCGATTACGAAGAAGGATCGATGAAAGACGGCCTGGCCTCCGCCGCGTATCGCTCGCACGCCACGTACGACATTTCCTATATCCAACATGCGCCGCTTGAGCCGCGCGCCGCCGTGGCGGAATGGGAAAACGGCAAGCTCACCGTGTGGACCGGCACGCAGCGGCCGTTTGGTGTGCAGGAGCAACTGGAAGCCGCTTTCCACCTTTCGAAAGAAAACTGCCGGGTGATCGTGCCCGACACGGGCGGGGCTTATGGCGGCAAGCATACCGGCGAAGTGGCCATCGAAGCGGCACGGCTGGCGCGCGCGACCGGCAAACCCGTCAAGCGGATCTGGAGCCGGGAGGAAGAATTTACCTGGGCATACTTCCGGCCGGCCGGCGTGATAGAAATCCGAAGCGGCGTCAGCGCCGACGGACTGCTGACGGCCTGGGAGTTTCACAACTATAACTCCGGAGCAGCGGCAATCCGGACGCCTTACTTCGTTCCCAACCAGCACATCCAGTTCCACCCCGTTGACGCGCCATTGCGCCAGGGCTCTTACCGCGCGCTGGCCGCCACGGCCAATCACTTTGCGCGCGTGTCGCACATGGACGACCTGGCGAACCAGGTGAAGATG
>JARRJI010000287.1:0-7811 GCA_037379595.1 Acidobacteriota bacterium
GCAAAATCCGGGTTTGCCCGAAATTCGTCAAGGTTTGCAACCCGGACAATGTCTCTCTGAAAGGCATTGACGCTTTCAATCTCTGCCTTGTGTCCATCCTGGCTGATGATGTGGTGTCTCTGGGTGGTCGCGAGAAGGTATCGATCACCTGTTTTCTTAGGCGTGGGAACCGACCCAAAGCCCGGTTTGTCTGATGTCCAGATGGAATAGGCATTAAAACCCGTTCCATTGCCAACTTTTCCGGCACGAGCACGGCCGTAGCCGAAGGTCAGCGTCAGGCAGTCGTCGGCGTGGCCGGGAAGAGTCCAGACAGGGATACGGAGCTTGCGGCCCTCATAGATGATTTCGATGACATCGTCGTGGACGACGTGAAGTTTCTCGGCGGTCTTCGGGCTGATGTACGCCGCGTTATCCCACGTCAGCGTTGTCAAAGGTTTCGGGAGTTCCTGGAGCCAGGAATTATTGGTATAGCGGCCATCCCAGATCGTCGGATCGGGCCTGAAGGTGACCTCCATCGAACCTGCACCTGCCGCCTGTTCCGCTGCGCTTCCAGCTTTTGACAGGGTGGTGGCAAAGTCTGATTTCGGAGCCACCGTCTTTACCGGGAAAGCAGTTCCTGCAACAGTTCCTTTCGAGAGGCATGTCTCCCAGAACGTTTCATAGTCAGCAGGTGCTGCCAGTTTCTGGTCCGCCCAATAACTTCTCACCCACTCGTGCGGAGTGCGTCCCGGGTTTCCAAGAAGCGCCCCAAGAACCTCATGGGCGGATCGATTGTTATAGAGTGGAGCAATCAAGGGCTGAACGATGGAGGCGGTGCCATCGTAGGCACGCTCATCGCTCCAGGACTCGAGAAAATGTGCCTGCGGAACAAACCAGTGGCAGTGGTAAGAGGTTTCGTCATTGTAGATCCCCAGGCGCAGGCGAAGGTTTACTTTGTTGAGCGCTTTCTCGAACGCCAGATCCGCCGGGGCGTTGTACACGGGGTTCCCGCCGATGATCAACAGGGTCTCAACCTTCCCTGCGTTCATGTCGGTCACCAGCTCTCGAATCGATTCCATCTCGTTGACGGGCTGGGCTTCGATCGGGTCGATGTGAATGACGGTTTTTCCCACGTTCCCGAGAGCGTCGTTGATGGCATGGGCCAAAGCATGAACAGAGGGCGGCTGCTGCTCTCCGGCTACGACAATGCTCGCCCCGCGATTTTGCTGGAGATCTCGCACAATGGCGGGAATCCAATCCGCAGGAACTTCCGATGGCGTCTGAGCGCCACCATCGATTCCTTTGATCCCTACAGCGGCCGCGAGAGCCCTGGCAAAGGCCTCCACCTGGCTGGGCTTTATCGGAATGCGATGGTCGGCTGTTGCGCCTGTAATCGTCGCCATAGACTCGATGACATACAGCCGGTTCATCGGGCTGTGGGTACCGGCAATTCTCCGCTTGTCCGCAAAGTCCCGGGCGTAGCGCACTCCGTCTCGTCCGGAGCACAGGAAGTCGGCATCAAGCGAAACAATGACTTCTGCCTGATCCAGCCTGTAATAAGTGCTGAGGTACTCGCCATAGATCGTTCGCACACCTTCCCGTTCGGCATGACGGCTGACGGGCGTGTACTGGTGCCACCTGGCCGCCGGCAATTCAGCGAGAAGCGCTTTGAGCTGGCTCCCGAGAGTCGGTGATGTTACGGTCTCGGTCAGGACCCGAAACCCTGCGCCGTTCTTTGTGACGTACTGATTGCGCAGCTGCCCGAGCATGGTAAGGAAGTCGCTGTAATTGGTGATCGACCCCTCGTGGAGAACCGATCGTGCCCGGTCGGGATCCCAGAGATCAAGTACAGAAGCCTGTCCGAAAGCATCGGTGGCCCCCAGGCTCGCCGGATGGTCAGGGTTCCCTTCCACCTTGGTGGGACGGCCCATGTTGCTCTTGACCAGCAACCCAAGTGCGCCTCCCTCGGGGCGGGGCATAGACGTTGCGTAATAGAGCGGATTTCCCGGAACGAACTCTTCCGGAGGTCTTACGTAGGGAGCGATGTGCTCGATCGGGAGTTTCGTGCAGGCGCTCAACCCTGCCAGGCCCGCGGAAGCGGCCATCAGCTTCAACATGTTTCGCCGGCTCACGCCGGGGTCAGGTTGCTTGACAGGCTTTTGTGGGAACTCGTGACGCGCGAGTTCCTTGTACTCATCGGTCTCTGCCAGTTGCTCCAGGCTTCTCCAGAAGCGTTTCTTGCCGTTTTTCTCGAGGCCTGCCCGAATCGCGGCAAGGTCGATGAAGTTGTTATCCTTCATGGATCATTCCTATGTATGCGGTTTAGCGATGGCATGTGTCGCAGCTCGTAAGACTCTTTATGTGATACTCCTTCACCAGTTTCCGCCCCATAGCAATCTGGTCAGGAGGCGGCGTATAAATGGGATCGAACACGTCCTTCTTTGGCCGGACGTAACGTTCTGGATGCTTGTGACAATTGACGCACCATCGCATGTACAGAGTGTGCGCCCGCCAGGTGATCGGCATCTTCCCAATCTGCCCGTGACACGTTGTGCAGCCGATCCCTTTAGCGATATGAATGCTGTGGTTGAAGTAGACAAAGTCAGGAAGGGCGTTTACCCGGTTCCACAAGATTGACTCGCCGGTCCGGTAGCTCTGGCGAACAGGCTCGAGCATCGCGGCATTCGTCCACAGTTGCGAATGGCAGGACATGCAGGTGTGCGTCGGCGGCAGACCTGCATACCCTGAGGTCTCCACCGACGTATGGCAATACCGGCAATCGATCCCGAGTTGATCTGTGTGGTGCGCGTGGCTGAAGGGAACCGGTTGCGGAATCGGTCGCTTGATGTAGGTGAAATAGGACGACTGATTAACCTGCCAGCTGACGTACCCGATTAGCGCAAGGACTAGAATGATGCCATATATGCTTACCCTGGCAAGGGTATTCATACTACGGTGAAATATTTGAGACATTTTTGACAGCCCTACATACAAGCCTGCAGAAATGCGACCTGCGGTTCACGAAGCAGTCAGAGTTCTCTAAATATTACGTCTTAGCTTGAAAGGGTTTTGGCCTCGCCCCCGAGGCCTTCTCTAGTGACAAACAACTGTGTGAAAAAAGAGACTATACAAGAAGTCTCAAAAATTTGCAAAAGATATTATTGAGTGTGACGAATGTCATGTTTTAGGGGCGTTGTCGTAGCAGTCGAGTCCTATGCTATCCCGCTGAACTTGAAAGGCATCGAGAGGGTGTTTGACCGGCGACGCAGTTATGAGTGGCCGCTCTTCTAGCGCTTAAGGCGTGATCTGGTCACCGTGGGTGCATCCGTTTGCAGGCCATCGCAATTAGGCCACCGACTGAACAAAACTCCCCGACATATCTTGGCTGTGATGTTCCGCAGCATTCGTGGGTCCTGATTACGGAAGGCGTAAACTGGTCCAAAGCCAACCATTCCCAAAATGGGAATCCTTTCCAATTTGGAACTGCAAGGCGAGATGCTTCAACCGGCACCATCGCCAGTTTCCCTTTCGAGCGCAAACAATAGGGTCGTCTCATGAAATCTGTCTTAGATTCCGGCGGGAGGGGAAGTCGCAGGGTGCGCCGGGCCTTCCCATTTTGAAATCCAGCCGACTTCTTGAGCGCCTTGACGCATGCTCAGTTGAAGATCTTTCAAACCATTGCGAAACCTTGTTCAGGTTTGTTTACCGTAAGGCAATAACTGCTCGCAGTGTTCTTCAGATATCCGCTACCCGCCTGCAATGTCTGTTTTGCCAACGGCTCTAACCTGTTGATCATAAAAGTTCTGCGACGCCACCCGGCCCTTTCACAAAATGGCTCATATCCGGTCCCAAGTTTCGTCTGTTCACTCCGTAGCGCGACGAACTAGGCCTGCTGAATACCTTCCAAACGCAATTCCCGCCAGCCTCGAATTCGGGTTGGCCCCCGCCGTGCTTTTGAAGGATGACGCACGCGGTGATAGCGGGTTTTCAGTAGCGCGAAACTGCTACGCAATACTCAACGACTTTGTTTTGTGCCGCGAGCGAAATGAATTCTCAGGGGGTGCCGAAGTGGCGATCCAGTTTGCAGTTCCTTCAAGTCCTGTTCGTCAGCATGAAGAGAGGGAGTCCCGTCGCCGGCGTGGAGCAAGGACGAAATTTGGCGGGGACCACGTTTGCTCCAACCTGAAGTCCCGCACCATTCAGAGCCGCGGTCCGTCGCATGACAGCATGGACTCCAACGAACTGGTGGTGAAGCTGCTGCCCCTGGTCAGGCGCGTTGCCCTTCAGCTACGAGGGCGTCTGCCGGCCCATGTTGAACTCGATGACCTTGTCAGTGAAGGAGTCATCGGTCTGATCGATGCGGTGAAGAAATTTGATCCGTTGAAGGGAGTGACCATTGAGAGTTACGCACGCTACCGCATTCGCGGCGCCATCCTGGACTCGTTGCGGGAGCAGGACCACGCATCCCGCGACATGAGGAGAAGGATCAAGAGAATTGAGTCCGCCAGTCGGGGCCTTGAATTTCAATTGCGGCGTCCGGCGGGCGATGCCGAGATGGCCCGGGCGATGGGATTGAGCCTGGCGAAGTGGTACGAACGGGTTGCTGAGCTTCGGCGACTGGGTTTTGACGGGTCCGGTTCCCGGATTCCACAGGAAATCGCGAAACGGGTGGACGAAGAAGATCTGGCGGCCGGCCCGGAGGACGATCCTTTTGCCCTGTGCTACCGGCGGGAGCAGAGAGAGATTCTCGCTCGCGCGCTGGATTCCCTGACGGAACGCGAGCGCTCTATCATCACGCTTTACTACAAAAACGCGTTGACGATGAAACAGATCGGCAACCGGCTGGGGATCGACGAATCGCGGGTTTCGCAGCTCCACTCCGGAGCTTTGGGCAGGCTGCGCACGCGCATTGCGGTCCTGCTTCGCCGGCCCGCTCCGTTATCCGGAAGCGCGTGGGTTGGGAGAGTGACGGCGTCGCAGGCCTGATCGGCCACCGCGCCGCAACCGCTGCCGAAGGATACTTATCGCAAACGTCACTGAGTTGTATACAAAGGCCAGCGATTGATTGCATCGTGCCACCGCAAGTGACTTGATGAGGGTGTGTTTGTCAATTGTATCTTTAAGAATTGCAGCCTGGAGTATTCGGGGGGTGACGTTTATGTGCAGAACTGCCAGGGGGAGAACTGCCAGCTGGTGTGGCGCGGAGCCGCACAGCGAACCATCTTTCTTCTCCAGGGACTGGGACTGCTAGCGCCGGCTGCGTCGCTTCCGGCCACGGAATCTTCGAATCGCGTTCAATAGGCGGGGACCGGCCGCTGCTGATCTAGGGCGGGGAGCGATTCGGACGGGAAGAGACAATAAGCGAATTCTGCAAGCGTTGAAAGCGTGAATTGCAGAGCTTCTCTTTTCCCCGCGGCCATTGCGAACAACCCCGATGAAGAGGTTCCGCGCGGCGGCGCAAGCCGATTCGCGGGCCCTGCGGATTAAGGATTCTCCCGCCTAGATGATAGGCTACGCACATCGACCTACCTACGCGGCTCGCGTCTTAGCGTTCCCACCTGCTTCATCCCCTGCTTTTAATCCACCGGCGGTGCCAGAGGCGGAATCAACTGGTACGACGGCCGGGTCTCATATTTCCGCAGATACTCGCGATAGGCAAGGTTTTCCGGCGCGTGCTCCCCGCGGCTGGGCGGGTAGTTTGACATGGAGCGGAAGGGAAGCGGCGCCACGGTTGCCGAATATGCCGTGTTCGGCTCGCCGTCCTTCGCGTAGCCGGTGGCATCCAGGAAAAATGAGCGGACCCATCCCGGCCTCAAGGGCGGAAGGTCGGCAGGCTTGAAGCGGACCGTGATTTCGTCGCCGGTTGACATCACCACGAGATGGCTGTCGGCGTTCTTCACCAGCGGCTCGACGTTGCCGTAGCGCGTGTAGAAGCCGTGCATGGGATTCCAGGGAGCCTGCTTCATCAGGGACGCATACTCGAAGTGGTCCGGCTGGATGTGTTGCGCATCGGTCACAACGGATGAAAAGCCGCGATAGTGGAGATTGGCGGACTCCGGCATGACCTCGGCGTTCGGCTGGATGACCCGGTCGTTGGTGGTGAAGAAAGCGCGGTCCCAGTAGACGCAGAGGTTGGTCACGATTCGGACATGATGGTCGTTTGAAAGGAACTTGCCCGTCAGGTTGACGCGGATGGTCCGTTCGGTTCCGCTTGGAAGCCCCATATCCGGGATCACGGTGACCCATTTCCCTTGAGAATTGCGCACCTGGAGATAGGGAGAGATCATTGTCAGACCGGGGTCATGGATCATCGCCCGCGATCCGTTCGAATCGGTCCAGAAGACCCAACCAGTCAGCCACAGGGAAACTTTCCTGGCGTTGCGGAGACTCCCGAGGTCGAGTGTCAATGAGTGCAACTGTGCCATACCCAGAATGCGCAGGCGCCGGAAGCCGTGCGGGTAGCGGTGGTCGACCTTGCTGATCAGGGGCAGAACGTTCCGGCCGTGGCTGTCGACGGCTGAGAGCGGCAGGTGCTCGTTGCTGACGGCATAAAGCTTCGGCGCTGACGGCGCTGACGAGTAGATTTCATTGGCGTAGATTTTTTCACCGGCAGGATGGTCCACGGCGATCAGACCCAGGCGGTCGAAATAATCGACCTCCCTCATCTCATTCGTCATCCGGAACGCGTAGGTCCCGTTGCGCCGGCGCAGCGTACCTGGCAGCCGGACGAATTCGTGCGGATAAGGCTTGATCCGGGAACCGTCGGCAGCCAGCTCGCCCAGGGGGCCGATGCCGAGGATGTCGGTTACATAAACAAAACGCTTCCCGTTCCACGCGTAGAGCAGCGGGCAGGAACTGGCCAGCCGCTCCGACTCCCGGAATTGGATTGCCGTATCCGTTGCGACGCTGAGGTGGCTCTCAATGACTGCGGTGGGCCAGGTGGCGCGCACGACATCCAGCTTGGCGAGACGGCCCGTATAGACGAAGGCCGGGCCGCCGGTGACAAGGACTTTGTCGTAGAAATTTCCCCGCTTCAGCTCAAGCTCAGAGCCGACTCCTCCCTTATTGCTCTTGGAGCCTTCCATGCTGATTGCCAGCCAGTGTTCGGGCCGGCCCGTCTTGGCCCATGCCACAAGCTTTCCGCTGCGCGCATTGCCCACCAGATCGAGGACTCCCGGCTTGCCCAGCCAGGAGGGCTGGAGCGAGGCGATCTTATCGGCGGAATTCAGCGGAATATGGATGGTTTCAAGGTGGAAATGTCCCAGCCGGTTGGAGATAAGGTGCAACCTTCCGCCGGCGTCGGCCAGCAGCAGATCTTCGAAACTGTTGCCATTGACGTCCGCCGCCAGTCCACGGAAAGCCAGAAGACCGGCAGGCGGCTTGACGACGGGGAGACTCGGAAAGGATCTGAATCTCGCCTCACCGTTGTTCCTGAGAACTTCGTAGCCGCTCGTCGTCCACAGAGCCAGATCAAATTTGCCATCGTGATCGAAATCGGCGACCGTCCCGCCAACGGCAACAGCCTTGCTGAAAGCGGGGCCGGCTTCGCGCGTCCGGTTGACAAACTTTTCGCCGCCGAGGTTCTCAAAAAACAGCGGCGGCCCGTCGTCGCGCAGGAAGACGAGGTCCGGGTAGCGGTCGCCATTGAAATCGGCAAAAAGAACATTGCGAAAGCGGCCGCGGACGCTGCCGAGGCCGGTCGAAGCCGTGATGTCCGTGAAAGTGCCGTTGCCATTGTTGCGGTAAAAACGGATTCCGGCGGGCGGGAAGTCCTCGGGAAAACGAAAATCGGTTTTGCGAGGCGGCGTGTTGAGGTTGGTATAAGAGGTTAC
>JARRJI010000288.1:0-9619 GCA_037379595.1 Acidobacteriota bacterium
GCTTCGACGGAGCCCGCAGTGAAAGGCGAACGCCAAATCCGTTTGACGGCGCTGCGGCTGCCACGGGGTTGTCCCCCACGATTCCAGAAACTCCTAGCTTTTCGCACGTTGAAGGTGTAACAAGCTTAATTCGCGCTTCAGGTTCTCGGTTTTCTTTCCTGCCACCCAGAGAACGCCGACGGGAAACAGGCAGTCACGTCCCACGGTGTAAGTCGCGGTACGAAGAAACTCATCCATCCCTTTTTGGGGAATGGACGTCGTCCGCGGCAGTTTTCTCTTGTCGTTTTTATACTTTTTTGGAGTGATTCAACGCGGCACGCGCAAGCGTACAAATGCTATCTTTTCTGCCCGCAGCAAGCAATGCGGGTTTTTACCATTTAAGAACGCCAATTCGTAAGACCGGTGCGGGCGCGGCGGTCCTCGCGGTCCTGCGCCTGCCACCAGGGAGGGAACAACCTTGAATCCATCAGCACAGGAAGAAGAGAGTCTTTCGCCACGTTCATACGGACTTCAAAGAATTCGTGGCCGGGAAGGCGCCGCCACGGGACACTGGTTACGGCTGCGAGCCGCAGTGGTTGCGGCAGCGGTGGCCGTATTGTTTGTTTTAGGCACGGCTGCAGCCCAGTTCGCCCAGGCGCAGGTCGAATCGGTATTGCACAGCTTCACGGGCACCGACGGGTCCTCGCCTGTGGCGGGACTGATCATGGACTCCTCGGGCAACCTTTACGGCACCACTGCGTGGGGCGGCTCTTCGACCAATTGTAGCTCGTGGGGGGCTGCGGGACGGTATTCGAGTTGGTTTACGACTCGTCGACCAACAGCTACACAGAGACGGTGCTGAACAGCTTCACGGGCAGCAACGGGCAATTGCCTGCTGCGGGCCTGATCATGGACTCGGCGGGCACCCTCTACGGCACCACAATGTATGGCGGCTCCACATACCCGTCGACGAACCCTGCAGGCGACGGGACCGTGTTCGGCATTGCGCCGGTCAATCTTTCCGCTACCAGCCTCACTTTTGGAGATGTGAAAGAGGGAACGGCCAGCCCCGCGCAGACGGTGACCATCACCAACACCGGCACTGGCAATTTCAGCTATAACACGGCCGCCCTTTCCGGCACGAACGCCGCGGACTTCGCCATCGCCTCAAACAACTGCGGCACGGCCTTTGCGCCGACTGGCACCTGCTCGGTGAGCGTCACCTTTACGCCCAGCGCCGCCACCAGAGAGTCGGCCTCGCTGAACCTCTCCCAGGCCGGCATGACGCAGACAATCAACCTGACCGGCGCCGTCACTACCGTGTCGGTTTCTCCCGCGACGCTGAGCTTCGACCAGCAGCCGGTGGGAACGAAAAGCTCGGACCGGACGGTGACGGCCACTAACACCGGCACCAGCACCATCCTGAACTTTTCCGCCCTCAGTGCCAGCGGCGATTTCGCGATTGACGCCTCGAAAACCACCTGCGCAACCACGGCAGCGGTAGCGCCGGGCGGTAGCTGCCAGGTGGCCGTATACTTTGCGCCCGCCACGGGCGGTCCTCTGCCCGGCACGCTGACACTCACGGACGACGCCTCGCCACCCACTCAGAGCGTGGCGCTGATCGGCACGGGCGAGGCCATCTCGGTCAGTCCATCGAGCCTGACGTTTGGCAGCACGGTGGTGGGCACAACGAGTTCCGCCGAGACCGTGACGGTGACCAACACCGGTACCGCGGGAATCACCTTCACCGGCTTCACGGCCACGGGCGACTTTGCCGTCAGCGCTGCCGGGACAACCTGCTCCACCAGCAACGCGCTGGCCGCTTCCAGTTCCTGCACCATCGCCGTGACCTTCACACCCGATGGCGCAGGAACGAACACGGGCACGGTCACGATCACCGACGACGCCAGTAGCAGCCCGCAAACCATCGCGCTTTCCGGCGAGGGCGAGGACTTCACCCTTGGCGTGGCTTCCGGTTCGTCGTCGAGCGCCAGCGTATCGGCGGGAGGAACGGCCAGCTATACGCTCACGCTGGCGCCGGAGGGCGGATTCAACCAGGCGGTCAATCTGGCCTGCTCGGGCGCGCCGGCCCACGCCACCTGCACGGTGAGCCCTGCGTCGGTCACGCTGGACGGGAGCAACAATTCCTCGGTCAGCGTGAAGGTGAGCACCACGGCATCTTCCATGCTGCCGCCGGGTCCGGGGAACTTTGGGCCGCCGCCTTCAGGAGGGTTGCCGGTGGCGGCATGGCTCGGAATCATCGGTCTGCTGGCGTTGATGGTGCTGGTGAAACTCAGTCCGAAGGGAGGACGTGTGCGGCGTGCGGCTCCGTGGGCCACGCTGGCTCTCGCGGCGGCGCTGTGCGTGGGTTGCGGCG
This sequence comes from Acidobacteriota bacterium, assembly GCA_037379595.1. Taxonomy (GTDB): domain Bacteria; phylum Acidobacteriota; class Terriglobia; order UBA7540; family UBA7540; genus SCRD01. The sequence continues at coordinate 2,357 of JARRJI010000288.1, forward strand.
GAGGCAGCTCCACGACAAACACCAGCAGCAACTCCACTCCAGCAGGCACATACACGCTGACGGTCACCGGCAAGTCCGGCAGCCTGACTAGACCAGCCAGGTCACGCTCACGGTGCAGTAGGCAAGAACTATGTGGCGGCGGTGCCTCCGGTTTGCGGAGTCCGATGCGCTCTGCCGGACTCCACAAATCGGGTCCGCCGTCGCTTCTTGCCACTGGAGCCTTCAGGGCTCCATCTGCATTTTGGAAAAACGTTCGGGAGGGTAAAGCCCTCCCCTGCCGCTCTTTCAACTGCGAACCCGCCGGCCCCCGGAAGGGGCGGAATAATTCAGCCCGTGGCGCGAGCCATGAGGCACTGGGCCTTGACGGCAAACCCGGCGCCGGAGGTCTGCAACGCGAACTGTTTCCTCGCCATTCCGGTGCCGGTTCAACCTCTAACTGGCGCCAATCCAGGCCATTCCAATCCGTCAAAATAAATATGTGGCCATCCCACATTAATCGTGCCATCCTTCTGATGTGGGATCGCCACAGGAGCGGATATGTCCAAAGAGAAACTCGACCTTCTGCAAGGCACGCTGGACCTGATGGTGCTTCGAACTCTGGCCATCATGGGCCCGATGCACGGGTACGGACTGGCTCGCCGCATTGAGCAGGTGAGCGGCGACCAGGTGCTGCTGAACCAGGGCACGATCTACGCCTCGCTTGTGCGTTTGCAGCAGCGTGGACTGATTTCGGCGCGGTGGGGAACCTCCGAAGGCGGCCGTCGCGCAAAGTTCTATTCCATTACCCCACGGGGAACCAAACGGCTTGCGGAAGAAACGGAAAACTGGCAAAGGCTCTCGGCGGTGATTGACCGGGTGCTCGCCTTGCCTCAATGAGGTATAAGCCGATGATCGATTTCATCCATGCATGGACCGAGCGGTTTCGATCATTTTTCAACAAACCCGAGCTCGACCGGGATTTTGAGAATGAGGTCTCATCCCACCTTGAGATGGCGGTGGAAGAGAATCTTCGGCAGGGGATGAGCGCCGAAGAGGCCCGGCGCCAGGCGCTGATCCGCTTCGGCGGAGTGGAGCAGGCGAAGGAACGGCACCGTGACGCCCGCGGGGTGCCCTTCCTGGACAGCATCCTGCAGGATTTGCGCTTCGCCGTTCGGAGCTTGAAGCGCGATCGTGGCTTTGCCATTGTGGCTGTGCTGATTCTCGGCGTTGGCATCGGCGCCAACACAGCGGTGTTCAGCGTGGTGAACACGATTCTGCTGCGCCCGCTACCTTTTGCGAATCCTCAAAAGCTGGTCTGGATTGCTCCGCCCCCGACCAAGTGCGGCTTCTCCTGCGAGACTTACTCCGCGGACGCCTTTGAGGATTTCCGGGCGCAGAATCATTCTTTCCAGGACGTCGCAGGGTATTTCGCCTTTTCCACAGAGGACAATTTCAGGCTTACAGGCCGTGGCGAGCCGGTGCCTGCCACCGGCATTTACGTGACCCGGACCTTCTTCCAGGTATTAGGCGTGCGGCCTTCGCTGGGACGCCTGTTCACGCCTGACGACGCGAGGAAGGGCAGCAATCCCGTGGCTCTGCTTTCAAACGCCTATTGGAAGCGGCAGTTTGATTCCGATTCGGCGATTGTCGGCAAGGCCATTGATCTCAACGGGCACCCGGTGACCGTGGCTGGCGTTTTGCCGCCGAGTTTCGATTTCGGCGCGGTTTTTTCTCCCGGAGAAAAGGTCGATCTCTTCACTCCCTTTATTCTGGACGACTGGCGCAACGACGGGAACGATCTCACCATGGTGGGCAGGCTCCGACCCGGCGTGAGCCTGGCGCAGGCGCAGGCTGATGTGAATCTCGTCATGCCGCAGCTTTACTTCAATCGCAACAATCCGAACTCAAAGGGACAGTACAATGCGACGCTCACCCCGTTAAAGACGTATGTCACCGGCCGGTTGCGCAGCCCACTCATGTTGCTGTGGTGTGCGGTTGGCGCCATCCTTCTGATTGTTTGCGTCAACCTCTCCAACCTGCTTTTGGCGCGCGCGGCGACCCGCAGCAAGGAGTTTGCTTTGCGCAGCGCGTTAGGCGCCGGTCGCCTGCGGATGGCCCGCCAGTTGCTCACTGAGAGTCTGGTTCTCTCTGGAGCCGGAGCAGTCCTGGGTCTGGGCCTGGCTTCTGCCATCACCTCGTTCGTGGCGCACCAGGGATCGATCGCTGCTCTTGCGTGGACCCTGCTGGTGGCCGTTGTCGTTGCGGTGCTCTTCGGCGTGGTTCCCGGCCTCAAGGTTTCCGGCGGCAAACTGCACGATTCGCTGAAGGATGCGGGCCCGGGCATGTCTGAAGGGAAAAAGCACGAGAGGGTGCGGGCCGCCCTGGTGATTTCGGAAGTCGCTCTGGCCTGCGTGTTGCTGATAGGCGCGGGTTTGCTGCTGCGAAGTTTTCTTCGCGTGGTGAATGTGAACCTTGGGTTCGAACCCGCCCACTCCGCTGCGATTAAGGTTGACTACGACGAAGGAGCCAGTCCGGCGAAGAGGGTTGTGACCTTCCGGCAGATCTTGAACCACATTAGAGCGCTACCAGGCGTCGAGACCGCCGGAATCGTGGATTTCCTGCCGCTGGGCCACAATCGAAGCTGGGGGCCTCTCAAAGTGAAGGGCAAACTCTACCGCCAGGGTGAAGCGCCCAATCCGCTGGTGTATATCGTCTCGCGGGGATTCTTCCGCGCGATGGGCATGCGCTTCGTGGCGGGACGTGATTTTTCCTGGGACGATGGCCCCAAAAGCCAGAAGGTCATCATCATCAACCAGGCGGCCGCGCACGCTCTCTGGCCCGGCAAGAATGCCGTGGGACAGATGGCGGTCACGGCCGACGGCAGGGACAGGCTCGTCGTCGGTGTGGTCTCTGATGTCCACGAAACCAGCGTGGAGGGATCGCCCGGCTGGCAAGTGTATTATCCGCTCACCCAGGAGGAAAATGAAGGCGCGGAGCTCGTGGTCAGAACCGGGGTGCCGCCGGATACGCTGGCCCCCGCCGTGCTTCGCACCCTCCGGCAACTGAATCCAAACCAGCCTGCCGCTGAGTTTCAGCCCCTCCAGCAGATTGTGGATCACGCGGTTTCGCCACGCCGATTCTTCATGCTGCTCGTCATCAGCTTCGGGCTGTTTGGCCTCATCCTGGCTTCCCTTGGCATTTATGGCGTCATCTCCTACTCCGTCACGCGGCGAACGCAGGAGATCGGCGTCCGGATGGCGCTCGGCGCTTCCCCATCCGACGTGCAGCTCATGGTGATCCGATCGACGCTGCGCCTGGCTCTCGCCGGCATTTGCCTGGGAGTCCTGGCTTCTCTTGCCCTGACGCGATTAATCGCGTCGCTGCTGTTCGGCATCACTCCGGCTGATCCGCTGACGTTTGCCGCAACGTTGATCGTTCTGAGTTTCGTTGCCCTCGCGGCCGGATATCTGCCCGCGCGCCGCGCCGCAAAGGTTCAACCCATGTCAGCCCTCCGCGCCAACTAGGTTTCGGCACGTTTTCGACGGGAGGCACGGGTGGTGCATACACCGCGCTTTTTGCGGTGTGTGCGATTGGGCGAGTTCCCTTCGGGAATCGCAGACCCCAAAAACCAGGGTCTGCGCACCCGCCGGATTTACCCAAAGTTTCGAAAATGCTTCCAGAATTGTGGCCATGCCTCGCGCGGCGGGCCGCAAACGAATATATCCGGATGCTGCGTGCTCTCCTCGTTTTTAATTCCGAAACGATTTCCGTTATGCCCGGCAAGCCGGCAGGAATGGAACATGCTTTCCGCTCTCTTTTGCGACAGCCCGATCACGATCAGTGTCTCCGGAGGTGGGTTGCCGTAGCCGCGATACCATGCTGTATTCGTGCCGCTGATCGCTTGAGGCAATCCATACCCCGGCCCGAAATAATCAATCGCGCCCGTCTCTCCGTAGTTGCCCGTGATGATTGCAAAATTCGCCCGTTCTGCGGGAGTCAGCGAATCCCGGATGTGCGCCACCGTCGCGACCAGAGTCCTCCAGCCCACTTCTTCCCGCAAATCCCCGCTGAATTTGATAGCAAGATTGTGCGGAGAGTTCAGAGGGAAAATCGGCAGCAAAAGCGCTGCAGCCAGAATTCCACCCGCGGCAATCGCGGTAAACGTCACGCCTTTGAAAACGAGGGACCAGGCCCTTGGGAGCCATCGCGCGGCGCGTTCCCATAAGATAGCGCCTGCCGCGAAGAGCATCGGATAGACCGCCCCCGCATAGTACCCGCGTCCCTTGGCGAAAAATAAGATCACCACCGGGACCGCCCAGAACCAGCCCATCATGCGATACCGCTTGCCGTCGCGGGCCGCAAAGAAATAGAAAACTCCGGCGACCCACAAAGGCGCAAGAAAGAGATTGGCGTTGATCAGAAACTGATCGCGAAGGAATCCGTTGGCCCGGCCCTCGGCGATATCTCTCGCGTGAATGTGGTGCAGAAAGCTGATCGTGACGAAATCGTGATGGATCTGCCAAAGCAGGTTCGGCAGAAAAATCAGGAGAGAAAGCGCCGCACCATACCAGAGCCAGCGGGACTTCAAATAGCGGCGCGCCGGCGTGAGCAAAACGCCCAGGGCAATCCCTGCGATGTAAAACGGCACCGTATATTTCGTCATCATCCCCAGGCCTAGGGCCGCACCGACGCCGAGCCACCAGCGCGGATTTTCCGACTTCAGCAAGCGAATCAGGAAGAAAGCGGTGAGCACACACCAAAGCATGTCGAACGAGGTGTACTGAAACTCAGTAGCCTCGAACATCGGGAGCGGCGACACGGCTACAGCGAGCAAAGCAACGATTTGCGTCAACCGCCGTCCTCCCAGGTCGCGCGTTATCAAACCGGTAAGGATCAGGACCAGGCCTTGCGCCAGCACGGAAAACATGCGCAACCCGGTCGGCCGATGGCCAAATAGAATGAGAGCAGCGCGCTGGACGAACGGTGTGAGCGGAGGATACGCTACGAAGCCCCAGGCAAGATGGCGCGCGTCGTCAAGCACCTGCAATTCGTCACGATGGAGCCCGTACCTGCCGTTCGTGGCAATATGGACCGCCATCACCGCCAGCGCGACCGCACCGAGCGCCAGAAAATCCCCGCGCCTTGAGTCGGGCCTTTCGAACTCTATTGGTTCTTGCCGCATCTCTGGCATCGTCGCGCCTGCCCGCAAGTTGGTGATCCATTATAGGCCGTTCCTGGTTGATTCCCTCGGAACAGGTTCGCTCTGGCCACGCGCTCGCAGCAAGCTTGCAGGGTAGGGCAGAGTCTCGGGTCTTTCAAACTATGCGGCGTTTCGCCATTTTCCAAACAAAGAACCGCACAGTCCGAAATTCACGACTCTTCGCGACCCGCTACCCGCTCACATTCAGGCTGTACTGGTGTCCGGGGCCGGACACCTGAATCCCATAACCGGACGCTGGTCCAATCGACAGAAGCTCATCGTTCGTGCCTAACACGCGTCGTTTCAATGGGTTGCCTTAACCTCCTCGATCGGCACGAAAAGTGCTCTCGAAGTAATAGCGACGCAGAAGTCCAGTTGTTGTGATGCGGAGGGCCAATGACGGAGGAACAAATGATGGACAATCCGGAAACTCGAAGCATCCGATCGCCGCGAGTCCTGCTGGCGGACGATCAGCAGGACGTTTTGGAGGCTTTACGGCTTCTTCTCAAGCGCGACAGCTTTGAGATCGAAACCGCAAGCTCCCCCCAGGCCATTCTGCAGGCTCTCACTTCCCGCGAGTTCGACCTGCTGGTCATGGACCTCAACTATGCGGCCGACACCACGTCCGGGCAGGAAGGCCTGGATCTTCTCAAGAAGATCCGGAGCCTTGATGAAACACTTCCGGTGGTCGCCATAACCGCCTGGGGAAGCATGGATCTGGTTGTTGAGGCGATGCACCGTGGGGTGGGCGATTTTGTCCTCAAGCCCTGGGATAACAGCCAGATGCTCACCATCGTCCGCTCCCAGATTGCTCAAGGCCAATCGCGCCGCCTGGCACGGCGGCTCTTGTCTGAACCCCATGCTGACCTGCGAAACGAGGTCGACGAAGCATGGGAAGTTCAGCGGTGCCTGATGCCAAAGGAGATTCCCGCTCTCGCCGGATACGAATTTTCTGCGGGCAGCCGGCCGGCGCGCGTCCTTGGTGGAGATTATTACGATGTGTTTTATCGCGGCGGCAACGCCATCGGGCTCTGCATTGCTGACGTTTCGGGAAAAGGAATCCCGGCAGCGCTGCTGATGGCCAATCTCCAGGCAACCGTTCAGTCCGCCGTGCTTGAGGAACGTCAGCTCAACCTGTTTGCGGGTCGTGTCAATTCGGCGGTTCGCAAGAACATTTCGCTCGGAAGATTTGTGACCTTTTTTTACTGTTCGCTTGATGTTTCCAGCCACCGCCTCTCTTATGTGAACGCAGGACACAACGCGCCGATATTGCTGCGGCGAAACGGGCAGACCGTTCGACTGGAATCGGGCGGGCCGGTGCTTGGCGTGTTCGACGGTGCGGAATATGAAGAGGGTACGATCTCGCTTGAAGCGGGAGACCGGCTTGTCCTTTTTACCGACGGCCTCCCGGAGGCAGCCAGCAGCAGGGGCGAAGAATTCGGAGACGATCGCATCATCGCCACCTTAAGGGAGGCGCGCGACCTTGGCGCCGAAGAAATCCGAAATCGCATTTTTGAAGCTGTTGACAAGTTCTGCGGTGGAAGTTTGCAGGACGACGCCACCATGATGATTGTGGCAGCGAAATAATCGCCGCGAATTCAAATATGAAACTTCAGCCACCGGGTTTTGTAGCGCCGGCCTTCAGGCCGGCACGGGTTTTGAGCGGCAGCCACGGACAATGCTTTCATGTCCGTGGGCCCTTTCACCCACAATGAACCCACGGTCAGGAAAGCACTGACTGTGGCTAACCGGCACATCGTCCATCCGAACCCAGTTCACCGAGCCGTCCACGGCCCCGGCGGGAATTTTGTGTCCCTTGTAGTCCGGCACCTGTGCGTCCCGCAGCTTGCGCAGGTCGATGGCCCGCGTCTCATGCGCGGCGAGCTTCAGGGAAGTCAGATAATAGTGTACACCGCCCGCCGTGACGCTGAAGCCGATGCGCGCTGGCTGGTCGCCTTCGTCGGTGAGAAACAGAATCGATTCGGTGTTCTTGTCCAGGTGCCAGGGGTTCGCGCCCGAGCCCGTCCAGCCGTTGCCTTCATTCATCGTGCGCGCGTAGACCTCAATTGTTGGGTGGTTTCTGA
>JARRJI010000289.1:0-6216 GCA_037379595.1 Acidobacteriota bacterium
TTGCTCACGCGTGAGCCGGGCGGGAATGACGACGTCGACGTAGACGTAAAGGTCTCCGCGGCCGCGCCTGTTCAGAACCGGCATTCCGTGTCCCCGCAGGCGGAACACGGCTCCCGGCTGAGTCGCTTCGGGAACCTTCACCTTCTGGGTGCCGCGGAGCGTCGGAACAACAATTTCTGTCCCCAGGGCGGCTTGGGCAATGGAGATAGGGATTCTGACAAACAGGTCGTCGCCGCGGCGCCCAAAGAAAGAGTGCGGCCGCACCTTCAGAACCACATAGAGATCTCCGGGCGGCCCGCCGTGCAGGCCGGCTTCTCCTTCGCCGCCGATGCGCATCCGGGTGCCTTCATCCACGCCTGCCGGGATCTTAATACCCAGAACTTTCTCGCGCCGCACGCGCCCTTCACCCCGGCAATCCGGGCACGGGTTGCGATTGACCTGGCCCATACCGCCGCATTGCGGACAGGTTCGGGAAACCGTAAAGAAGCCCTGTGAGTACCGGACTTGTCCCCGCCCGCCGCAGGCCGGGCAGTTGGAGAGTTGCGTGCCATTTCGTGAACCGCTGCCGCGGCAGCTTGAGCACGTCTCCGCGCGCGGGATTTTAATTTTTGTGTCGAGTCCCGAAGCGGCCTCTGCAAACGATAACTCAAGTTCGTAACGAAGATCGGCGCCACGCTCGGCACGAGTTCGTCTGGTCCGCCCCCTTCCAAACAGATCCTCCAGATCGAAGAAGGTGCCAAACAGATCTTCGAAACCGGAAAAGATGGTCGAAGAAAAATCGGGTGCTCCCGCCCCCGCACCGCCTACGCCTGCAAACCCGAAGTGATCGTAAGCCGCGCGCTTGTCAGAGTCAGCAAGCACACTATAGGCTTCGGTGATCTCCTTAAAACGCTCTTCCGACTCCTCTTTCTTGTCAGGATTTCGGTCAGGATGATGCTGAAGAGCCAGGCGCCGGTATGCGCTCTTGATTTCCTGATCGGTCGCACCTCGCCCAACACCCAGTACTTCGTAATAATCTCGCTTCTGGTTCACTCAAAAATCCTTATCAAGCCTGACCCTCGCCTGGGGGGCCACTTTCACAATTGCCGGCCGCAGCAAGCGCTGCTTTAATTTGTAGCCGCGCTGGAGTTCCTCCACCACTTCCTGATCGCGGTGTTCTTCGGTTTCCACCGTTTCGACAGCCTGGTGGACATGCGGGTCAAAAATCTGACCCCTGCTGTCAACCGGAGCCAGGCCCGCTCTCTTCAGCACATCGAGCAACTCGCGGTGAATCAACTCCATGCCCGTGTAGAACTTTTCGGGGACTTGTTCCTCGCGGTGTTGAAGACCTCGCTCGAGCGCGTCCACGGTGGGAAGCAGGGCGCGAATCAAGCCCATCGTGGCGTGCTGAAGGAAATCCTCCTTTTCACGCTCGACGCGCTTGCGCACATTCTCCAGCTCAGCCTGCTTGCGAACCAGGCGATCAAAAAGATCTTTCTTCTCCTGCAGCAGTTGCCGGTAGGCTGCCGGAAGATCTGCAGGCAGATCAGCAGCACCTTCAACCGGTGGCTTCCCCACCTCATTCTTCGTTACGCCTGCCGACAATTCGGGCTCTTCAGTCCACTTCTTCTCTTCTGTCATAACCTCGTTATTCTATCCTGTTCTCAAATTTCAACCAAACTCTAAACGCCCCGAACCCTTTCGTTGGTTGTGTTGGAGGGTGCAGCAGAAAATCGTCAATTGATACTCAAGAACCGGTTACAAAGGTGGGCAACATAATCAACGGTTGTCACGGCGCGGTCGTACTCCATCCGCGTTGGACCAACCACTCCCAGAGCTCCCACAACCCGCGACCTGTAAATCAAAGGCGCCACAACCAGGGCGCAGTGCCGCATCTCATTCGCAGGATTCTCTCTTCCAATCACAATCTGCACGCCCGCGTTTGAAGAGGGCAGGCAGGATCCCAGAATTTGGATCAATTTTGCCTTCTCTTCAAAGGCCAGCAGCAATTGCCTGATTCTGTGCACATCTTCAAACTCAGGCTGCTCAAGAATCTTTGCCGTCCCTTCCACGAACAGCGGTCCCAGCTCATCGTGGCCGAGCGCACCCTCCATCAAAAGCCGCTGATCTCTTCATCCAGCCGCAACACCTTGTTCTCAACCAGGTTCGGCCTTGAAATGATGACGACCAGCACGCGGCGGTCGGGAAGCTTGATGAACTTGATATGCTCCAGGAGTTTCTCTTCCAGCGCCGGACCCAGCACCAGCCCCACGTTGCTCGATACCTCCGCAAGCACGTGCGAAGCCCGGGCCATCAACTGCTCACCCGCCACTTCGTTGGTACACAAGCTTTCATCGATAAACTTCACGAGCGCCGGCGTCAGTCGCGCGATCTGCATCAACCGGTCCACGTAAAAGCGATAGGCCTTATCCGTCGGGATCCGTCCGGCGGAGGTGTGCGGTTGCTCCAGAAAGCCTTCGGCTTCCAGATGAGACATCACACTGCGAATCGTAGCCGAACTCAGGGACTCCTCGGTTTCAGAGGCAATGACCTTTGACCCCACCGGCACACCGCTTGCAATGTAATGCCGCACAATGGCAGACAGTACCTCACGACGCCTTTTTTCGAGGTTGGGTTCAGATCGCATTGCTTAATTGCAGACGCGCATGAATGCGCTCCACTCCAATCGTGCTCTATTTTATAGTATTCGGCGCGCTACAAAGTGTCAATAATACGCTCCACAACCTCTCGCGGGTGTGTGAGTTACAAATATTTCCGCGCAGGTGCGGCCACGCCGCACGCGAGCCTGAGTGGCGCCCAACTCGACTCCGCCATACAAGGATCGAAGAATCAAATGAAATTCCTTCGCTTTGTTTTTTATCGTTCATTTATTTTCAACAAGATGGCCCGCTTTGTTTTCCGGTTTGTTTTAGCTTTGTTTTTTCGGCCCTTCTATTATTTTCAACGCGTTCGCCAGCTTTGTTTCCGCTTTGTTTTCGGTTTGTTTTTTGGACAGATCCTTTGTTTTCAACAACTCTCCCGCTTTGTTTTTTAAAAAAGCATTCTTTTTTCTGTTTTGAGTGGACAAAGCGGCCTCGCAAAGCCTGCGCTTGTACTGCAACGCTCGCCTGCAAACGTTGCGGTCTTGCCTTGAATCAGGCGCATAAGCCGCAGGGCGGGCCCTGCGCTGCGGTCCGGCCTCAGACCCTGCAAGCAAACAGACTAGCATGCTAGCGTAGCATTGGCAAGCATTTTCCGACAAAACTTTCCTCATGTTTTCTCCGGGTTTGGCCGCAACGGTTTTCCGGGATGCGATCCGCAAAGCGAAGTGGTACTAAAGTTCCGGTTAACAATTTATCTATTGACTTCATGTAAAACTAAAGTACAATGCTCTTCGGGGGACGCAGGAGGCAGAAGAAGATGCGTACTGCAACCGGCGTCATTGCGACCATTGTGGTGCTGGCGGGCTTGGCTTTTGTGGTAAGGGCTGCCTTGCCCAGTTCACCGGTATTTACCATCGATTGGAACGCCCAGCAGCTCTATATTCCCTTCAACATTGCCGCTTTTTGGGCCTGCGCAATGACAGGCGTGGTTCTAACTTTCTTTCAAATGATTCGGGCAATGCTGCAGGATGTGGGGCGATTGAGATAGCGGGTTCGGGCGGACAGCGGCTGGAGATCAGGTAATCGGCTCTCGGGGCCGATCTCTGTCCGAACCCCCTTGCTACTCGATTGGGAATCCAACTCTTCATCGCTAACTGAACCGCGATCGCGGATCTCCAGCTACAGCTTTATCTTTCTGCCCTTCCGTCACCACATTCTTGAACAGATCCAGCAGGCCGCCACAGTCTGGATAGGCCCGCTGAGCTGAAGTCCGGCGCGACAAAGGCTGAAGTCAGGCCCGTCCTGAGGCATAACCGCCGGTCAGGCGCCGACGTGGGCGTCGAAGAAGTTCGCCATCAGGTGCAGAGCCTCTTTGGTTTCGGGCAGGTGGTAGTCGTACCAGAAGGCGTGGGGCAGCGCCTCAAAGACGCCCAGATCAGCCCGGTTGCCGGCGCGCAGGTAGGCGCGATGGAGAATCGACGTGCCGCTCAGCAGCAGGTCGCGGGTGCTGGAGACGAAGAGCGTAGGCGGCATGCCTCGAAGGTCGGAATAGAGCGGCGAAAGGACCGGATCGCGCGGGTTCGTCTTCCCGACGTATTCCCCGGTGATGGGCTTGCGCTGGGGCGGCTTCAGGTAGCCGCGGAATCCCCAGATGGTGAAAAGCGCCTGCGTGTCGCCGGGCTGGCTTAAATCGCCGGTGCCGGAAAAGACCCCGAGCGCGCCGGGCAGGGGCAGGCCGTCCTGCTTGAGGCCGGAGGCGACTTCGGCGGTGAGGATGGCGCCGGCCGAGGTGCCGAACAGTCCCATGTCTTTCGGCTTATGCGTCTTGAGGAGTTCTTTGTAAACCGCGACCGTATCCACCACAGCGGCGGGATAGGGATGCTCGGGCGCCAGACGGTAGTAGACCGAAACCACCGTGGTCTGGGCAAGATGGGCGATGGGAATGCCCTCCACCAGCGAACCCGAATCGGTGACAAAACCTCCGCCGTGAACGTTGATCAGCACGCGGTTGCGCTTGGCCGGGGGAGTGTGGAGCGGCGTGATGATGTCACATCGGACGCCGCCGAGGGTTTTTGGCTGGACGTTGACGGGGAAAAGCTTTTTGGCCTCGGCGGCGCGGCCAATGCGGAACTCGTCGGTGTGCTTGCGCTGTTCGGCCAGCGACGGCGGCGGCGTGTTCGGGACGGGGCTGGAAATGAACTTCTGCGCCTGCGGGCTGCTGGTGCCCGGAACCGGAACCACGCGCGTGACGTGTTCGGTGCCGTCCGGCCCCATGATGCATTCATCTGTCTGCGGACCCCGGGGATCGGACCCGCGGCCCAAAGCGATTCCGGCAATACCTGTCCCCAACAGCATCTGGAGGCTTTCCCTCCGATTGAGCGTTCCCTTGGCTTCCATGTTAATTGCCCTCCTGAATTCGAAATGCAAGCTCTTGCGGTGCAGCGTTGGCATTATAACGCTGCGGCTTGTGCCGTGTTTATCGCAAAAACCGCGGAGGCGAAAGCGGACCCTGCAGCACAAATGCATTCCTGCAGGAACCCGGCGGTGACGACAACGCGGCTTTAGTTTTGCTTACTAACAGTTTGTTGAAAAACGCTTCGAAACAGTGTCATTCCGAGCGAAGCGAGGAATCTCGCCTTGTAATCACAGGACTTACGAGATTCCTCGTCGCTTTCAGCTCCTCGGAATGACACGTTGTACGAGTTATTCAACAACCTCCTAAACGTCTTCCGGCACTTCGAAAGGAGTCCGAAAGGTTCCGTGGAATATCCGGCAGGCTTCTTCGTCACCGACAATTTGCTGCGTTTTCCCATCGAAGTTGATCGTCCGGCCGAGCCGGTAGGAAACGTTCGCCAGGTTCACGAGCAGTGTGGACTTGTGCCCTTCCTCGATGGGAGCGGTCAGGTCCTGCTTCTTACGGGCAACCACCGCGTCGATGAAGTTTGCAAAGTGGTCTCCCTTCCCGTTCGCCTGCGGTCCCGGCTCCTGGTTTTCTCCGAGCCACGTCCGGTAGGAATCGTAGCCCTCAATGGCGAGATAGCCTTTGGAGCCGTAAAAGATGTTTCCGATGGTGCTGGGGGCATTGCCAATCGGTCCGAGTTGCGGGCCTTGCTTGCTCGGTTTCGGGTGCGCGTGATGGGTCGCCAGGCCTGCGGCCGGAACACCTCCGCTCTTGAAAAGTCCGGTGCCGATTCCCGCTTCGTGGTTGGTCATCCAGCCTCGAACCTCGAACTCCATCATGCGGCGCGAGCCGTCCGGCAATTCAAATTCGTAAGCACAGTTCAGGACGTTCGGCGTCTGCTGATCGTCCTTGAACATGAAGTGGCCGCCGATCGCAGTGATTTTGGAGGGATAATCGACCCCAAGGCCCCAGCGTGCGATGTCGACTTCATGAATTCCCTGGTTGCCGAGGTCGCCGCTTCCGTAATCCCAGAACCAGTGCCAGTTGTAATGGAACCGGTTGCGCGTGAATGCGTGCTCGGGAGCGGGACCCAGCCAGAGATCGTAGTGGACGCCCGCGGGCACAAGCGAGACCGGCGTGTAGCCGATCGTGGGACGCCATTTGTAGCAAAGGCCGCGGCCCAGGTATACTTCGCCGATCAGGCCGTCGCGCAGATGCTTGATGGCTTCCTGA
>JARRJI010000289.1:6234-15655 GCA_037379595.1 Acidobacteriota bacterium
TCCGCCGCGCGGACCAGTTGGTAGCCGTCGTACCACGCATGCGAGCAGGGCTTCTCCACATAGACATTTTTGCCGGCCTGGCAGGCATAAATGCCGATCAACGAGTGCCAGTGGTCAGGCGTGGCGATTGAAACCGCGTCAATCGATTTGTCTTCCATCAGCTTGCGGCAATCGACGAAACGAGCCGGACGCGGAAGTCCCAATTTCTCGGTGTCGGCCAGTCGCCGGTCGAGAACGTTTTCGTCTACATCGCAAAGCGCCGCGACCGAGGCTTGGGGCACGTGAGCATACGAGCGAATGTGGTCCCAGCCGCGTCCTCTGAGCCCGCACACTGCAACCCGGACGCGGTCGTTTGCGCCAAAAACACGCTCGGGGTGGGTGATGAAGGTGATTCCGCCCAGTGCCGTGAGCCCGGCGGCTCCGGCCTTCGCCCCGGTCTTGAGAAATTCGCGCCGGCTGACTTCCGGCTCCTGAGATTCATGGGACATATCACTCCTCCTAGGATGTTTGTCTGCTCCGACTTAACAGAAATCTTCATTAAGTCGTGGCTTCCGGCAGCAGTAGACAGGGAAAGCGGACCTCGAACCTTAAGTTTTTATGATCGAATGCCTGAACCGGCCACCTTGTGGACAACTCTGCGCAACCTGGACCCGGGTTTTTCCGAACTGAGCTTATGAATTCTCTGCCTGTATACCACCGACGGGGCGGGAAAACAACGGCAAACGAGTATGAATGGTGAAGGATGAAAAAGGTTGGAATCCTGGCGAGCAAGGCGGCGTGACCAGCACAAGATTAGCAACCATTCGAAGCAAGCCTTCCTCGCGGCGTGGTCAGGGAGCGCCGTGGCCGTTGTAAATCTGGAACTCGCGAATGGCCGGTGTGTGGGAGGCTGCCAGGATGTTCAGCCGGACGCGGCTGCTGCTGATGCTAGGGAAAATGTCGATCACCTTGTGGCCGATTGACGTTCCGCGGTGAAGCGTCTGCCACCTGTTCCCTACCCAGGCCTGGACCTCGTAACTTTCAACGTGCTGGCCGCGGTCGAGCCATTCCATGGTAACAGTGCGGTCGAAAGTCACGGGCTTGGGGAAACGAACTTCCAGCGTGGCGTGATAGGTGTGCGGGGGCGCAATCCAGAAAGTGTCCGTGTTGTTGTCAAAGGCGGCGCGCGCGTCGCCTCCCGCGCTGGCGGAGGGCGTGCCTTCCGGCGCCAGGTTGTGAGCGTAAATCCGGCGCAGGGCCCGGCCGAACTCGTGCAACCGCTCCACGTCGAGCGCCGGAAGCAGCCCCTGCTTGTCGGGCGCGATGCCCAGCATCAATTGCGCGCCGTGGCCCACGGAGTTGTCGTAAATCTTGAGCAATTCGGGAACGGACTTGAGCGTTTTGGCGTCATTCGGATGCCAGAACCAGTGGCGCTGATGGAGCGGCGTGTCGCATTCCGCCGGACGCCAGCGAAGGTAACCCGCGCGGTCAATTACGTCCCAATCTTCGGCGGGCGCGTAACCGTCTTCGTTGCCCACCCAGCGAATGTCGCCCCACTTCATGAATCCGACGTCTGCAAACACCAGCGTGTTGGGCTGGTAGATGCGCAGCAGGTGAAGATAGGCCTTGAAGTCATAGACGTGGCCGGCGCTGCCTGCGCCATCCAGCCAGAACTCCTCAATGGGTCCGTAGCGCGTCAGGAGTTCCTGCATCAGGCCCTCGTAGAATTTGTCGTACGCTTTGTTCGAGCTGTATGAAGGGTCGTGCCGGTCCCAGGGCGAAAGATAAATGCCAAACTTCATGCCGTGCCGGCGGCACGCCTCTTCAACGGCCCGGACCACATCGCCATGGCCGCTTTTCCAGGGGCTGCTCGCCACACTGTATTTCGTCAGCGGAGTGGCAAAAAGGCAGAAGCCATCATGATGCTTGGCGACAAAAACCAGATACTTCGCTCCGGCGGCCTGCGCCGCCTCGACCCATTGGTCGGGATCAAATTTAGTCGGATTGAAAACCGATGGGTTCACTTTGCCGCTGCCCCACTCTTTGTCAGTATAGGTGTTGAGGCCGAAATGGACGATCACGCCGAACTCGAGGTTCTGCCATTCAACCTGTTGAGGGCTTGGCTTGAGGTCCACAAAATTCTGCGCCGAGGATTGCGCCCGAAGCGCGAGAGCAGCCGTCAGGATGGCCAGCAAGGTGAAGGCGGGGCTCAGGCAGTGCCTGCCGGGCGATTACAACTCGCGCAAGGCCTGGGCGACGGGACGGCGCGCGGCGCGGATGGCCGGCGGGACGCCGCCGAAAATTCCCATGAACACTGCAAAAACCAGGCCGGCGCCCAGCAGAAGCGGCGTGATGCGGAAGGCAAAAGCGAGGTGCGAAAAGGTCTGCCAGTTGACAGTACCCGTGGTCAGCCCGTTGAGCGGCAGGACCGCCAGGCAGCCCAGCACGCCGCCAACCAGAGCCACTAGTATGGCTTCAATCAGAAAGCTGGAAACCACGCTCAGGGCGCTGAAGCCCAGCGCTCGCATGGTGGCGATTTCGCGCGAGCGTTCGGCCACGGCGGAGTACATGGTGTTGAGGGCGCAAAAGACCGCACCAACGCCCATCACCACGGCGATAAGCGAACCCAGAACAACGATCATGGTGGTCACCGAGCGCGACTGCTTGTCGTAATAGTCAATCTCGCGATCCACCTGGACGGTGAGCCGGGGATCGTTGACGAGCGCTTCCTTGAAGCGGTCGAACACGGCCGGCGAAGCCAGGTGGACCGTCACCGACTGGAAAATGTTCCTGGGCCTCCTGTAAACCTGATTGATCACATCGGCGTTGCCCCACACCTCGGAATCAAAAGCGCTGTCGCCGGCGTCGAAAACTCCGACGATTTTCCAGTCGCCACCGCCGAAGTGCACCGTATTACCCAGCGTGAGCCCGGAATAGGCGCGCGCGGCGTTCTTGCCCACAACGAGTTCAGTGAGTGCAGGCCTCAAAAAACGCCCGGCGACAATCTTAACCGTCTTGCGCACTTCAAGCACATCGGGTGATACGCCACGAACCTGCACGTTGGCCTCAGTGCCCGTTGCGCGGAGCTTGAAAGGTGCGATAACGACAACCTCGGGGCTGACCAGCGGACCCAGGCTCGACTGCGCCACTCCCGGGGCAACTTCAATCACGCGGACCTGATCCAATGCGAGCGCCCCATCCATTTCCGACGTGGCGCCTGCGCGCCGGATGATGGCGTTGCCGGCCGAACCGGACGAAGCCACCGTCGCCTTGAATCCTCGCGCCAGCGACAGCATGGCCACAAATACTCCCACGGTGCCGGCAATGCCCAGCACGGCCACCACCGTGGAAGTCCAGCGCACGCGCACGCTGCGGAGATTGTAGGCCAGGGGGATTGCCATCTTTTACACCCTTCGCAGCGCGTCCACCACGCGCAGGCGCATGGCGGAGTAAGCAGGCAGAATTCCTGAAACCACGCCCACCAGCAGCGCGATTCCAACGCCGTACAGCATCGCCGTGGGAGTCAGGTAAAAATAAGGCAGCATGCCGCCCGTCGGGTCGCCGCCCAGCGTGTAGACCTTGGCCAGGCAGACGCCCACGCCGCCACCGATGAACGCAATCACCAGCGATTCGACGATCACCAGGCCGAGGACAAACCGGTCCGCATAGCCCAGGGCTTTGAGCACCGCGAATTCGCCGGTCCGCTCCCGGACGGAAATCGCCATCGTGTTGCCGGTCACCAGCAGCAGGGTGAAGAAGACCACACCGCCGATTGTCAGAATCAGAAACTCGATGTTCCCCATCTGCTTCACCCAGGAGGCCGCAAAAGCCTTTTCGGTTTCCGTCTTGGTTTCCCAGGGAGAATTGGCGAATTGCGCGTCAATAGCTTTTGCCAGCGGCACGGCGTCGTCGGGATTCTCAACACGCAGGACGTACCAGCCAACAAATCCCTTGTAAAAGCTCGCGCGCTCATCCAGAAGTTTCCAGTGGAACCAGAACTGGCTGGTGTCGTCCTGCGGGCGCTTGCCGTGATAGATGGCCCGAAGGTTGAAATCCCAAGTGCCCCCATAAATGGTCCCCTTGATAGGGATACGATCGCCGACTTTCCAGTTGAATCTCTTGGCCAGCGACTCTCCCGCCGCCGCTCCCTCACGGTCAGCGACGAATGCTTTCCATTGGTCGTCGGGAATCACAAACTCCGGATACACGGCGCGCTGGTTGGCGACGTCGATGGCCATCTGCGGAAAGAAGTTTCGCTCGTCCTGATAGACGCCTCCAAACCATGAGGCGAAGGTGACCACCTTTACGCCCGGAGTCCGCTGCAGGCGGTCCCGGTAAGCGAGCGGCAATGGCTGGATGAGGGAAACACGGTTGATAATCACCAGGCGGTCCGCCCCCGCCACCTCCACGCCCTGGCTGAAGGCCCCGCGAACCACGAACAGAAGCCCGAAAAGGAAAAGTGCCACCGCGAACGAACCGAGCGTGAGGAGGGTTCGAACCTTCTTTCGAAACAGGTTGGCGATGACCAGCCGCCGGAATTTCATCGCTTGCTCCCGACCCTGGCGGATTCCACCAGCACGCCTTTTTCAAGGTGCAGGACCACCTGCGCGCACTCGGCGACCATGGGATCGTGCGTCACCAGCAGAACGGTCTTGCCGTAGTCGTCCACCAGGCTGGTGATGATGTCCATCACTTCGTCTGCGCTCTTGCGGTCGAGGTCGCCGGTGGGCTCGTCACACAGCAGAAATGTGGGATCGGAAACAATGGCGCGCGCTATGCCTACCCGCTGCTCCTCGCCGCCGGAGAGCTGGCGAGGATAGTGGCGCATGCGGTGCGAGAGTCCCACGACGGCCAGCGCGGTCTCCACGTGCTCGCGGCGTTCGGCCTTTGAAAGGCTGGTGAGCAGAAGCGGCAGTTCCACGTTCTCAAAGGCGTTGAGAACGGGAATCAGGTTGTACATCTGGAAAACAAAGCCCACGTGGCGCGCCCGCCATGCCGTCAGCCTTTCCGCCGACATCCGGGTGATGGATTCGCCCGCCACGGTGATGGTTCCCGCGGTGGGCACGTCCAGCCCGCCGAGGAGGTTCAGCAGGGTGGTCTTGCCGGAACCACTGGGGCCCATAAAGGCCACAAACTCGCCCTCCGAAACTTCCAGGTTCAGCCCCTGGAGGACGTCAATCTCTTCGCTGCCCCGCAGGTATTTCTTGTCGAGATCGCGAACGCAAATCAGGCATTCGCCGTTTCCCGAGCCGTCAATTCGAACCATGGAAACCGCTCCTTACCGGTTGATCTCCACGTCCTGCCCGGAATGCAGATCGGCCGGACCACGAACCACCAGGCTCTCACCCTGAGCGATCCCCGCCAGGACTTCGATTCTGGTTCCGCGCTTTCTGCCCAGGCTCACCGCGCGCTCTTCCACCTTCCCGTCGCGGACGACGAACACCGCCGGCTCGCCATTATCCTGGCGAACGGCTTCACTGGGAATCAGGGCTACGACATCTGACTTGCCCTTTGCCGCGCGCTGTTCCAGAAACGCCACTTTAATGCCCATGTCCGGCAGGATCCTGGGATCGAGCTTGATAAATGAGATCCGCACCTTGACCGTGGCTTTCTGGCGATCGGCTGTGGGGATGATGGTGCGGACGCGCGCGGGAATGTCCCAGTTCGGGTAGGCATCCAGATTGGCAACCACAGCCTGCCCGGGTTTCACCAGCGCGATGTTCGATTCGTTGACGTCGACCTCGATTTCGAGCGACTTCATGTCCACGACGGTGGCAATGCCGGTCCGGGTGAAGCCGCCGCCGGCGCTGATGGGCGAGACCATCTCGCCAACCTGCGCGTCCTTGGACACCACGAGGCCGTCGAAAGGCGAGCGCACGGTGCAATTGTCGAGGTCCTGCTGGGCCACGCGGATTTGCGCATCGGCGGCGTCCACCTGCTTGCGGGCCAGCGCCAGGCGGGCCTTCAGGCTGTCAACGGCGGTCTGCGCCTGGTCGAGGGCCTCAACGCTGCGAACCCCGGCGGCCTGCAATCCTTTGGTGCGCGTGAGTTCTCGCTCGGCGTTGGCCAGGTTGACCTCCAGGTCGGCGATGGTTGCCGCGCTGGCGTCGCGCTCGGCCCTGGCAGACTGGAGGCGCACACGTGCGTCGGAATCATCCAGTCGCGCCAGCACCTGGCCGGCCCTCACGCGCATTCCTTCCTCGGCATAGACGGCCGTAACCTGGCCCGTAATCTTGGCGGCGATCGTCGCGCGACGGCGGGGCGTGACGTAGCCATTGGCATTCAGGAGGACGACCTGCTGATTTTCGGGGTTCTCAACGAGGACAACATCGACCGCCGGCTTGCGGTTATTGAAGGCGAAGAACAGGCCCGCCGCCACTACCAGCGCGGCCAGGATTGCAACGTAAATCAGGGCCCGGCGCAACGGGCTGCGCTTCTGGCGCGCACGCTCGTCAATCTTCAGCGACCCAAGATCATGACCGGTGGAAGCTTGCCGGGTAGCCATCGAAAAATTCCTCCTCGAGGTTCGTTACGGCTTGCCGGTTTCGGAGCAAACTAGAAACGGTTCGTGCGGCAGGACGCAAGCACGCGACAACCTCGTGGGACAGGTTCGCGTTCCTCAGGGACCGTCGCCAGTCCTCCTTCTGCCCCCTTCGCGCCGCGCACTTTCGGGTTCTATAAACAGTTTAGCGATTCTTCGGACTGCTCAGCAACCAAAAACGGAAGCAAGGCACACCAAACCGCCTCGCACGATCAGGAAGTGACGCGGATATAAGGCGTGTTATTTTAATAGCTTAGAAAGCCTCCCGAGCTTCAGAGATCGTTCCGGGCGTAATCAGGCTTTCCATCGGCGAAACTCTTGGAAACAAGCCCCGCCCATAGCCAACGAACAAACTGCTTTGCGCTGCCTCCTGCCTCAACCGGGCCGTAACGGTTTCTATTTGCCGAAACGGAAGACAATGCCGGCTGAGATCCGAAAGTGGTTTCGCGTCGGGCCAAAAGTCGCAAGGTGGCAATAGTCAGCCTCGAACAGGCGGACACCCAGGTGCCTTGTGAGCTTCACGTCGAGACCGCCGCCCAGTGCAAAAGCAAATGACCTATCTGTGACCGTCTCTGTTATCACCGGCGACCGTGTCTGGCCATACCCCGAACCAGTTTGTGGCGTTCTCTGTCAGAGACGCCTGCCAGCCATTCAGTCCAACATCGTTGCTAGGTAGGACGAAAGGGTTCTGCGCAGGGTTTATCAAAGAACCGATGTTGTCCTTTAGATATGAATAGCCGCCGAAGACTTCTATTCCGCGGAAGCGTTGTGCCTGGCAAGGCAAGGGCAAAGCAAGAAGCAGCAGAAAGAGTACGATGACCGTTTTTCGCATGACGTCCTCCTGTTTTTCGTATGAACTTGAATGGTACGCTTGCTATTTACAGGTCGGGTGGCAGGAGTCTCCCGAATAATTTTTGGGGTGGCTGAGGCCCAGCGCTTTCGTGCCAGCCATACTTTCGCGGCCTTCCTTATACCACCGGCGAAAGCTAAAGGCAAGGCAAGCGACAAGGTGTCTTTGCCGGCAATGAGCGGCTGTCTCCGGCCTGCGGCTCCGGTTTGAACAAAGCTCTTCCATCTTTTGCGCGGGTGTCTTAAGTTGATAGTTTGGCTTCAGGTTCGACGGGCTTGTTGTCCGTTGCCTTCGTCAGTGCGTGTGGCAGCAGCCAGGAATTCTTTTTGGGCCACACCGTGCACGGTCGTCGGCTCAATTTGAAATGAAGCAGGAAAGCGGGACAGGATGAATCGGAGAAACTTTCTCAGGAATTTGAGCGCAGGGTTGGGTGCAGCCGGCGTCGCAGGCTCGGCAGGACTTGCGGCTTCCCTGCCCGAAGCCCCGGCGGCCCGGAAGAAATCGCTGCCCAACTTTGTATTCATGATCTCTGATGACCAGAGTTATTCGGGCGTGGGTGCCGATGGAAACAAGCAGATCCACACGCCGAACATCGACCGTTTGGCAAGCGAAGGAATCCGCTTCCGGCGTGGATTCGCGGCCTCGCCTTCCTGCAGCCCCAGCCGTTCGTCGATCCTGACGGGCGAGCCTGCGCATGAGACCGGCACCTCGCGCTTTCGCTCTCCGATGCCGGAAACGCAGAAAACCATTCTGGAATATCTGAAGAGCGCGAATTACTACACGGGCGCCTTCAAGAAAGTCCACCAGGGAGTCGAATTCTGGAAGCGCTGGGATTTCCGAGGCGAGCACAAGCCCATCCACGAGTTCTTTCAGGTGCGGCCCAAAGACCGGCCATTCTTCCTGCACATCGGCTATCACGATCCCCACCGGCCTTACCTTCCGGCAGAACGTTATCCCGAGAAGAATCCGCGCAAATCGGTGATTGATCCAAGCTTCCTGCCGAACACGCCGGGCGTGCGAAAAGACATTGCGCACTACTACGAGGCCATTGAACGGCTGGACGTGAAAGTAGGCAAGCTGCTGGAGTTGCTTGAGAAACACGAGCTGGCGGACAACACTCTGGTGATTTTCACCAGTGACCAGGGCATGTCATTCCCCGGCGCCAAGGGGACGCTTTACGATCCCGGACTTCACGTTCCCCTGATTGCGCGATGGCCGGGAAAAATCAAGCCGGGCCGCGTGTCGTCCGATCTGATTTCGCTGATGGATCTGGCTCCAACCTGGCTTGAGGCGGCCGGAGTGCGCGTGCCAAGAGTCATGGACGGCAGGAGCTTCCTGGGACTTCTGCTGGGCAAGAGCTACCAGCCGCGCGAGGCCATCTATGCCGAGCGGAACTTCCACACGCATCTGGACCTGATCCGCTGCGTGCGAACCAATCGCTACAAGCTGATCCAGAACTACCTGCCGGAGGTTCCTTACCGGCCGCTCAGTGACATCGCACGATCACCGAGCTGGCGCTCCATTGAGGAACTGGAACACAAGGGAAAGCTTGCCCCGGCGTTGGCACGGCGCTATTTCCAGAAGCCGCGGCCGGATGAAGAATTTTACGACCTTGAGAATGATCCGGGCGAATTGAATAACGTGGCAAAAGATCCGAAGTACAAGGCTGAATTGCTCCGGCTGCAGCAACTGCTGAGCCGATGGATGGTCAAAACCCATGACTTCCTGCCCCCACCCATCCAGGAGCCCGCGCTTGAAATGCTGATGGAGTGAAGGGCCATACAAAACAGGCTCTCGCAAAGGTGCTAAGGCGCAAAGAAGCGGGCAGAGTTATGATGGAACTCTTCCTTTGGCGGAGCCGATACGGAATCAAGCTGTCATCTTTCGCATAGTGGAGTGAGCGATGGAACTCTATCCCAAGGTTTACCAGATTCAGTCCATTTACGGCGGCCGGAACCTGTTTCAGTACCTCTTTGTGGGCGACAACGTAGTGCTGGTGGATACGGGGACCGCGACGACACCCGAACAGACGATCTTCCCGTTCTTTGACA
>JARRJI010000290.1:0-7171 GCA_037379595.1 Acidobacteriota bacterium
GATTAAGAGTGCCATGGCGCGCTCCCGTTTGCGCGTTCAGGCCACGCCGCCCGGTGGCTCCCATGCTGAAGAAGGCCGTCTGACATTTGTCAACAACACCGTCGACACCTCCACCGGCACGATCAAGTTGATGGCTACTTTCCCCAACACGAATCACCATCTTTGGCCGGGCCAGTTCTCCAACGTCGTGATTGATTTGGGCCAGCAGCAGAACGTGCTAATCGTCCCTTCAGATGCCGTGCAGGCGGGGCAGCAAGGTGAATATGTCTTTGTGGTAAAACCCGACAAGACTGTCGACGTCCGGCAAGTGAAAGTCGGGCACGACGTTCGCAATCAAACCGAAGTTTTGAAGGGTCTCTCTCTTGGCGAAACCGTGGTCACTGACGGGCAAGTGCGCCTGGTTCCCGGGACCAAGGTCTATTTCACCAAGACGCTCTGACAAGGCCGGAACCTCATGAATCTTTGTGAGCCTTTCATCCGCCGACCGGTCATGACCAGCCTCGTGATGCTGGCCATTCTCCTTTTCGGGATTCTCGGCTACCGCGAGCTGGCTGTCAGTGATTTGCCGAACGTCGATTTCCCCACCATCCAGGTGTCTGCCGGTCTGCCCGGGGCCAGCCCGGAAACAATGGCTTCGTCCGTAGCGACGCCGCTGGAGAAGCAATTCACAACCATTGCCGGCCTGGACTCGATGACGTCGACCAGCTCGCTCGGCAATACCCACATCACCCTCCAGTTTGATCTGAGCCGCGACATTGACTCTGCCGCGCTCGACGTCCAGTCGGCCATCGCCGCCGCCGGCCATCAGCTTCCGGCCAACATGCCTTTCCCTCCGACCTTCCGCAAGGTGAACCCGGCCGGCTCACCCATCTTTCTGCTGGCTGTTACGTCGCCGACACTTCCGCTCTACGAAGTCGATCAGTACGCGGAGAACCTCATTGCGGAACAGATTTCGATGGTCCCCGGTGTCGCCGAGGTCGATGTTCATGGCACAGCGAAATACGCTGTGCGCGTCCACCTGAACCCCAAGGCCCTTGCCAGCCGGCAGATCGGCATCGACCAGGTTGAACAGGCCATACAAGACGCCAACGTTAACATGCCGATGGGTACTCTTTTCGGTGCTAACAAGGCTTACAACATCGAGTCCAATGGACAGCTTTCCGACGCCGCCGTCTACCGTCCGCTCATCGTCGCCTACCGCAACGGTGCGCCGGTGCATCTCGATCAGGTGGCGACCGTGAGGGACGGAGTTCAGGATGAGTACGTCGCGAACTGGATCAACAACGTCCCCGGCATCATGCTGGCCGTCCTGCGGCAGCCCGGCACCAACACGATCGATATCGTCAAGAGGATCCGGAAACTCCTTCCGCACTTCTATTCGATGGTGCCGCCGTCCATCCATCTTTCCATCGAATACGACCGGTCCGTTCCCATCAACGAATCGGTCAACGACGTCAAGTTCACTCTTATGCTTGCCGTCTTTCTGGTTGTTCTCGTTATCTTCCTCTTTCTGCGCAACGCTTCCGCCACGCTGATCCCGAGCATGGCGCTTCCGATGGCGATTATAGGCACGTTCGCGGTGATGTACCTGCTGGGTTACACCATCGACAATCTGTCCCTGCTGGCCCTGACCCTATCGGTGGGATTCGTCGTCGATGACGCCATTGTCATGCTCGAAAATATCGTGCGCCACATGGAGATGGGGAAAGGGGCTTTCCAGGCCGCTCTCGATGGCTCAAAAGAAGTCAACTTCACCATCCTCTCGATGACCCTGTCGCTCGCCGTCGTCTTTCTCCCCGTCTTTTTTATGCCCGGCGTCTTTGGCCGTCTGCTCCACGAATTCGCGGTTGTTGTTATTTCCGCCGTTCTCGTCTCCGGCCTGGTCTCTGTAACCCTCAGCCCCATGCTCTGCCGGCGGTACCTGCGTCCCCAGCACAAGAAAAGGCATGGCTGGCTTTATCGCACGTTAGAAAGCATGCACGAGGTCTCGCTCCGCTGGTACGGTGCAAGCCTTCGCTGGGCGATGGGGCATCGCGCCTTGGTGATGCTTTTCGGTTTTCTCGTTCTGGTGGGAACCGCCTGGGAGTTCTGGGCGATTCCGAAAGGTTTCCTGCCCAGCGGCGACCAGGGGCGGATCGCGGTGTCGACAGAAGCCAACCAGGGAATCTCTTTTGACGCGATGAAGGCGCACCCGCAGGCCGTCAATCGCATCTTGAAGGCCGAGCCGAGCGGCGTACACTTTTTCTCGGGCGACAGCAGTTCCAGCAGTTCGGGCCTTCCGGTTGATTCGTCCGCTCTATGAACACCACATGACCATCGATGACGTGATGCAGGGGCTGCAACCCAAGCTGGACAAGATCCCCGGAATACGTGTTTTCATGACCAATCCACCCTCCATTCGGATTGGCGGCCACCACACGAAGAGCATGTACCAGTACACTCTGTCGAGTCCGCAGACCGATGAGCTCTATCAGTACGCAGAGAAGTTTGAAACGAAAATGAAGGCTCTGCCCGCTCTTGCCGACGTCACCAGCGATCTCCAGATCCGGAATCCCAAGGCCAACGTCGTGGTTAACCGCCAAAAGGCGGCTGCGCTGGGAGTCACGCCGCAGCAGGTTGAAGAGGCCCTTTACAGCGCCTACGGCCAGCGCCTGGTTTCCCCCATCTACACCGCGGACGACGAATATTGGGTCGTCATGCAGGTGCAGAAACGTTTCCAGAGCGATCCCAACATGCTTTCGGAGCTCTACATCCGCTCTTCCTCCGGGCAACTGGTCCCACTGAGCGCCGTGTCAAAATTCACAACCGGTGTGGGCCCCCTTACGGTCAATCACAGCGGCCAACTGCCTTCGGTTACCCTGTCCTTCAACCTGGCGCCCGGCGTCGCTCTGGGCCAGGCGGTGAGCGAAGTTGAGAACCTTGCCAGGTCAACGTTGCCCATCACCATTAACACCAGCTTCCAGGGCGCCGCCCACGCCTTCCAGCAATCCCTCACCGGTCTCGGAATTTTGCTAATCATGACGGTGCTGGTCATTTATATTGTGCTGGGCATCCTCTATGAGAGTTACGTTCACCCCATCACGATCCTCACCGGACTGCCGGCGGCGGCCTTCGGGGGCCTGCTCACGCTTTCACTGTTCCACATGCAGCTTGATCTCTACGGCTTCGTCGGCCTGATCATGCTGATTGGGATCGTCAAGAAGAACGCTATTATGATGGTCGATTTCGCCCTGGACCTCGAGCGAAAAGGGAATAGCACGGCCATTGAATCGGCTTATCAGGGTTCCATGATTCGCTTCCGCCCCATCATGATGACCACTGCCTGCGCGATCATCGGCACTATGCCCATCGCCATCGGCATTGGGGCCGACGCCGACTCCCGGCGGCCGCTCGGCCTTTGCGTCGTGGGCGGCCTGCTCTTTGCGCAATTGGTGACTCTCTATCTCACGCCTGTCTTCTACACCTACATGGATAGTTTCCTGAAGTGGCTCCGCGCCGGCAAACGCCAGGCGGCCCTTGAACCCGCCGTCGCCGAAGAGTCACTCCTTGCCTCTGACGCCGAGCACCTGTCCTAGAATTGGCTTGCGTCGATGGGCGTGCCCCAAGTCCATTGTCGTCCGTGATCGCTTCTCCTATTCCACTTGTGACCGTTCATCAAAGTGAAGCGGCTCCGGGCGTGCGCAGAGACAATTTTCTCTTCTGTTTTTCCCGTCCGAAACCCCGGGGCCGTACGGCCCTGTCCCATCCTTGGTTTCGCCATACGGCAACCATCCTTTTTGGAGGGTATGATCTGGTTCGCGCCGGCTACCTCGATCCGTTTTGGGTTGGCTGTCCCCAATTCCGGCTCGTGCGGCGACAGCCCTGATTCGAACGAAGTTCGGGCCAAAAAATAAGGTCTGGAGTACAATTCTCACAAGCCCTGTAGATCAGCGAGGCGACTGCGAATGGAAAAAAGCTTGTGGACGGGGCAAAGCGGCTTGCGCCGTGCCTTCCTGCTTATTCTTCTAGGCATTGTTGTGTATTACGTGGGGCGCGTCATGTCGCCCTTCTTCCACGCTCTGGCCTGGGCCGCAATTCTGGCGACCGTTTTCTACCCTGTCTATGAACGGATAGGGCGTTATCTCCACGGGCGCAAGCTTGCAAGCGGCGTGACCTGCCTCCTGCTCACGGTGGCCATTATTCTCCCTGTTCTTTTCCTGGTCATTGTGATGGCAGGAGAGTCTGTGAAGGCATACAGAGGCTTGGAAAACCTGGTCGCAGGCGGCGTGCCGGAAAGAGTCGCTGCCATCCGTGATTCAGGCGCTTACCAGGCGATCATGAAAAAGTTCGACGAGATTGGCCTGCCTGAGCCGGACATTGGCGCTGCGGTGATGCGGGCCGTCCGCGTAGGAAGTCGCTTTCTTGTTACGCACAGCGCTTCCCTGGTCTCGGGTTTCATGAACCTGATCGTGCAGATCTTCGTCATGTTGTTCGGACTTTACTATCTCTTTCTCCATGGACCGCCAATCCTGCGCGAGTTCCGCGGCCTCATTCCTCTCCGCCCGGAGTACGAGGAACAGATTATCGAAAAATTTCGGGGCGTCGTCCACGCCACCTTCACCGGGAGCCTTGCGGTTGCCTTGATCCAGGGTACCCTGGGCGGCCTGTGTTTCCTCATTTTCGGCCTGCCCGCACCGCTGGTCTGGGGAGCCGCGATGACGTTGTTTTCCCTGGTGCCGGTCGTGGGAACGGCGATGGTATGGGGTCCGGTGGTGATCTTCTACCTGATGTCGGGCTCGATTGTCAAAGGTCTTCTCATGCTTCTGGTTTTTGGCGGAGCGGTCGGTTCAGTGGACAACATTTTGAAGCCCATTCTGATCAAGCGTGGAATGGAAATCCATACTCTCTGGGTATTCGTCAGCATTATCGGCGGGCTCAGTGTCTTTGGGTTTCTCGGAGTGGTGCTGGGACCATTTCTTTTTACTATCCTGGTGGTCTTGCTGGAAATCTACAAGGTCGAATTTGGGACTGAGACGGAGGGACCTGCTTCCTGAACGGTTTTCCGGCGATTTGGAAATTCGGCGTATTCTCGATCTGGCACCCGGCACCGCTCGCCTGCGTCGCGGGGTAGAAAGCAGGCAGTCCGCAAGAGACAATGCCGAGGGCTAAAAGTTCAGGGAAGCCGCAACACGGATTCAACGCTCACAAAAGTGCTTTTGAATCCTTATATTTACGCTTTTTTTGACGCCGCCCAGGGGGTGTGGGTGGGATGTCCTGCCCAGTACCGGAGAGCGTATGGGCTCTTCGAATTTCCTGCTCGTGAAAATTGAAGCCTGGTTTCCACCGGTGATCTGATTTTTTCTCAGCCTTTTGATCGAGGCAATTTTTTGTGATCAAATAAGGGTTTATCGAGGCCGTAACGCGAGGTGCAGGCATCAAAACAGAGATGCGAAGTGTGTTTTATCACGAAATAGTGTGACGGGCATCACACCGTTTATGAGAAAAAGAGTACAAAATTTTTGCCCTGAACTGATTCGTGATTTTTAGCAGTTGCACTGAATCGGATTGGCCGGAAGAAACCAAGATCCGATCTGGGCTTAGGCTGGGATAGGCCAAAAGAAGAGAGGAGTTGTCATGATCATAGGTATTCCCAAGGAGAGCTTTCCTGGGGAGAGGCGTGTGGCTATGGTGCCCGCCGCTATTCCTTCCCTGACGAAAGCAGGGTTTGAAGTAGCCATTGAAGCCGGAGCGGGCGTCAGTGCCGGATATTTGGACAAGGATTATGCGGATAAAGGCGGAAAGATCCTTGCGAGTCGCGCAGAGGTCTTCAAGACCGCCGACATTATCGTGCAGGTTCTCTGCTACGGCTCAAACGACAAGACCGGCAAGGAAGATGTACCGCTCTACCGCCGTGATCAGTTTCTTGTCGGGTTCCTGCGTCCCTTGGGGTCCGTCGAGACCGTTCAGGAAATTGCTGCCAAAGGGGTTTCTTCGTTTAGCGTCGAGTTCATGCCCCGAATTACACGGGCGCAGAGCATGGATGCGCTCTCTTCCATGTCGACGATTTGCGGCTACAAAGCAGTTGTGCTTGCTGCCGATACGCTGCCCAGGCTGTGCCCCATGCTGACCACTGCGGCGGGAACCATTACACCCGCCCGGATCTTCATCATTGGCGCCGGAGTGGCCGGACTCCAGGCCATCGCCACCGCGCGCAGGCTGGGTGCCGTTGCCTCGGCCTATGATGTGCGCCCTGCGGTTAAAGAACAGGTGCAGAGTCTCGGGGGCCGTTTTGTGGAGTTGCCCATTGAGGCGAAGGACGCCCAGGACGCGCGTGGCTACGCAAAAGCGCAGGATGAAAGCTTCTACCAGCGCCAGCGGGAACTGCTTGGAAGGGTGATAGCAGAGAGCGACATCGTGATTACCACGGCCGTAATCCCAGGCAAGAAGCCGCCCATCCTGGTGACAGGAGAAATGGTGAAGGGCATGGCGCCGGGCTCTGTGATTGTGGACCTGGCCGCCGAGCGTGGCGGGAACTGTGAGCTGACCGAGGCCAGCAAAATCGTTGTGAAACATGGTGTGAGCATCGTTGGCTACATTAACCTGGCCAGCAGCATCCCTTATCATGCGAGCCAGATGTACGCGCGTAACATCAGCACCTACCTTCGCCACATGTTCAAGGAAGGGAAGCCGGAACTCAATCTGGAAGACGAAATTACGCGCGAAACGCTGATTACGCGCGGCGGTGAAGTGGTTCACAGCCGTGTGCGCGAATTTTTCTCGCTGCCAACTACAGTTTCTCAGAAGAATGCTCAGTAAAAATTGCAAGTCACGCGGCGGCTCGCGGAAGCGGGCCCTGCCGTTTGCATCAATAAATGCTTAATTGAAAAGGAGGGTAACGTGCCAGCAGGTTTTATTTCAAATTTGTACGTGTTTGTGCTGGCGGGTTTTCTCGGATTCGAAGTAATCCGCCGGGTCTCGCCACTGCTGCACACGCCGTTGATGGCTTTAACCAATGCGTTGGACGCCATTGTGGTGGTTGCTGCCATCATCATCGCCGGACGAAAAGGGACTGCGCTTTCCGAGATTCTTGGAGCGATAGCGGTTGCCGCCGCCTTCAGCAACATGGTCGGAGGCTTTCTGATTACCGACCGCATGCTGCGGATGTTCAAACTGAGTGGGCGTAAAAAACAAT
>JARRJI010000291.1:0-6302 GCA_037379595.1 Acidobacteriota bacterium
ATATGCCGCAGGATCACGCCAAGTTTGTTGACATGCTCCTTAATCACACTGAGTTGGAAAGCATGGCTCTGCCATGTCAGTTGTGACAGCCTGAACGAGGACATCTCCTGTGTGCTGTTTTTCTGCACACGCGCGTGGTTCTTTGCCTGCCCGAGCAGATCCGTCACCTCCGGCGAATCCAGAACTGGGTCTTCAGCGGCATGGAGGGCGGGCAGCAGGTAAAGAGATGCCGCCAGAAGGAGCGCAAGGCTTAACACAAATCGTGCCTTTCGCATGGTTCTCCCCTCCTTTCTCATGTGGACAGGGCCCCGCAGGACCCTGCCGTGCCTGAGATCATGTTCCTATGGATTGGATACCCGGCCAGTGAGAGAGGTTACAAGAAAACGTGACAGCAGCTATCTGGCGCTGTTTGTCGTACTTGCATGCACCCTGCGTCTTCTACACTACGGGCCTCGTTGGTCGATCCGCCCGCTTGCCCTTCGCACGTTCATTGAGCTTGAACAAACGAAGAGTTGCTCAGCGAACTGGCCAGATTCGCCGTCACGCTGGTGCTTGTTGAGTTGCCCCCGAGGCCCACCGT
This sequence comes from Acidobacteriota bacterium, assembly GCA_037379595.1. Classification (GTDB taxonomy): domain Bacteria; phylum Acidobacteriota; class Terriglobia; order UBA7540; family UBA7540; genus SCRD01. Next base: position 581 of record JARRJI010000291.1, read on the forward strand.
CACCGTGACGGGATTGGCCAGGCCGGTCAGGTCAACCTGTTTGCCATAGGCCGAAATCTGGAACTGGTTCTGGCCAAGCGGCGAGATTTGCAGCTTGAGGTTGATTCCGTTGATGGATCCCTGGAAAACATACGTTCCTGCATTTGCTCCACTCTGGTGCAGCGTAAGGGAGCCTGCCGGCAGGTCAAGGCTAAGGGTGCCGATCTGGATCGCAACGTCCTGCGTCAAGGGATCGACAACCAGGCTGCTGTCCAAGGCGAGTGTGGCGCTCAGGCCAAAGCCCGGCGGCGGTCCCGCGGTGATCTGCAAACTGGCGGTGAGGGCGGTTGAGCTCGTACTGGCGCAGGCTTTTGCCGGGTAGGCTGCGAGCGAATGCAATCCGTAATCCCCGGTAGACGTGCTGTCGGAATCCAAACTGAGGGGGCTGGAACCGCCCACACCAAAAGTCGAAATATAACTATTCTGATTCGCGGCATACAGAAAGGCGCCGTCTTTGCTAACAACCAGCCCGCCGGGCAGATAGGAATTGGCCCCGGCACTGACGGTTGTCCCAGGCACGGCCAGGCTGCCATCCGAGGCCACGGAAAACACGGTAACGGAATTGCCGCTCTGGTTGCTTGAAAATAGAGTGTTGTCATCCGTGCTGAGGGCGACCGCCTGGTTGCTCGCGGCTGCCGTCGAGAAGGGCGAATTCGCCAGTTCGGTAAGCTGGCCGTTCGACGCTATAGTCAAAACGCAGTTGACGTCGACGCCGGTCCCGTAGCCATTTCCTGACTTGAGCGTAAAAGGAGAATTCGTAACAGCCAGCAGAGTTCCATCCGATTGAATGGCAAACACGGCCACCTGGTTCACGTTCACCAGATTCGAATTGTAAATCGCGACGATCAGATACTTGCCGTTCGGAGTGACCTTCATGCTCGACATCGGCGCGCCGGCACTGACCGCGGAACCCACCGTCGTAAGTGCGCCGGTCGTCGAGTCAATACTGTAGGAGGTGATGTTTCCATCAGTCGTGCCCGCGTAAAGGAACTTCCCTCCGGGCGCGGCGGCCAGCGAAATGCCGGATTCATTAGGATTATTCGATCCCAGCGTGGCAACCGGCGATCCAACCAGCGTCAGCGCGCCAGAGGTGGGATTGATTGTGAAGACGCTGATATTGTTGCTGCCCGCGTTTGAAGCATAAAGAAAGTCATTGACAACAATAATGCGGTTGGCCGAATAGAGACCGCCGCCGGTGCCCACGCCCCCGGTCGTGTAGGTGGATATCAGGCCCAAGGCGCCATTCGTGTCCACCACGTAAGCGGAAACCGTGTTCCCGGCCGTGGAGGTGGCGTCGTTGTTGGTGTAAACGTAGTCTTGAGCCGCAAGACTGGCCGGAATGATCGCCAGCAGAATAATGCCCCAGACGAAACCCTTCATGTATTTCATCATTGGAGTATCCCCTCCAGAGATTTTTCGATCTCGTGCTGTTTCTGGCGCGTACTTCCTTCGCTCCTGGCGCTTACCGGGCGCCTGGCCAGGAACATGGGCGGATTGTATGGCAAGGTGTTCAGGATGTCAAGTTATAACGGCTTAATTAACTATCTGGTACACATTACTAGAGGGACACGAGGACTTTGGGGGCGGGCAAAGACTTGCTTCGCTGAAGAAGTGTTCCTTGTTTATAGTAGCTCTCTTGACCTCAGGAAGAAATTGGCAAACTCTCACAGGGCATAAGCCAAACGGCTGGACTGATTCATGCCGGGCGAATTTCGGGAAGGAGTCTCAGGAATCCGGGTGGTCAATCGGACGGAACCCGCTTCAACCGTGCGCTTTTTCCGGGCCAAATCACTCCGTCGGGGCTTGCACTTCACCGACCGGGCGCACCGAATCACCAATCCAGTTCAAATAGTTGGGCGAACCGTCGATAATGGGCAGGCAGATGATCTCCGGGGTGTGGGCGGAGTGAAGCAGCGAAATCTCCGCCATGATCTGCGGAAACAGGTCGCGCGCAGTCTTGATGACCATGAGGAATTCCTTGCTGTGATCGATTTTCCCTTCCCACCAATAAACCGACTGGACCGGCTGTGTGATGTTGACGCAGGCCGCCAGTTTTTCTTCGATAAGCCGCCGGGAAATCTTGCGGCATTCTCGCCGGCTCGAAGCCGTTACCATGATGACGACTTTGTCGGTCATGAGTCCTCCTTGCGGACAGGGGAGGGTGGGCAAATTATGCATTCAACTGCGAACAGGTATCCGAGCGGGTATGCCTCCCGGCCACGCAGAATGTTTTGTGTTCTTCCCTGCAGGTCCCAACGACTTCCCTTTCAAGATACAACACCTGCCGGGTGGCCGCCAGTGCTGCCCGTAACAGAATCTCAGGCTACCGTAGAGCGGAGGCCAGAAATCCTGGCGTCCGGAAGAACTACCGGTCCTTAAGCTGATGGCGTAACCTGCCGAACAATAAGGAAATAGGAGGATACATATCCTCTTTTTTGGCAAATGGTGGTATTCTGCTCTGGACGTTTGCGCTTGAATGCCGCCGGACTCGGTCTATCGGCTGATGGGCCAGGCATGGCACGGGCACGGAGTTAGCCGGTTCGCTTGTGGCAGGTTTATGGATTTTTTCCGCTGGGATCACAAAACGCTCAGGCGCTATGCCATCCTGGCATTGGCACTTCTCAGTGTGTTCATGGTCTATCGCGAGATTTTTGGCCCGAACGGCTACCTGACGCTCCAGCAACAAAAGAAGGAATACACGAATCTCCAGCAGCAGATTCAGACGCTTTCGCAGAACAATCAGGAGCTGGAGCGGAATATCAAGGCGCTCAAGACTAATCCCGACGCGATTGAAAAACAGGCTCGCGACCAGCTCCACCTGGTCAAGCCCGGAGAGTTCATCTACGTGCTGCCCGACAGGAAACCAGCGGAACCGCCGACTCCCGCACAGCAAGCCCCACCCCGGCAGAGCCAACCTCATCGGTAAGCCGCGTTATTCCCGCAACACCGCAGTTTTGCGATAGGGATGGCTTCAATCCCACCCGAAAGGCTGCCTCAGCGAACCACGCCTTCCAGCGGGCTGGATGCGGTGGCGTAAAGTTTCCTGGGGATGCGCCCGGCCAGATAAGCCTTGCGGCCCGCGAGGATGGCGTGGTTCATCGCTTCAGCCATCAGGACCGCGTCCTGCGCGCCCGCGATGCCGGTATTCATCAGCACACCGTCTGCGCCCAGCTCCATGGCAACAGCCGCATCGGAAGCAGTGCCCACGCCAGCGTCCACAATCAGAGGAACGGCCGTAATCATTTCGCGCATGATCCGGAGGTTGGCGATGTTCTGGATGCCCATTCCGGAACCGATCGGTGCGCCCAGCGGCATCACCGCCGCCGCTCCGGCATCGATCAGCCGCCGCGCGCTCACCAGGTCGTCATTCGTGTAAGGCATCACCACGAATCCTTCGCGAGCCAGAATTTCGGTCGCCTTCACCAGTTCGAAATTGTCGGGAAACAAAGTCTTCTGGTCACCGATCACTTCCAGCTTGATCCAGTTTGACAGCCCCACTTCGCGCGCCAGGCGCGCGGTCCGCACCGCTTCATCGGCGTTGTAGCAGCCGGCGGTGTTCGGCAAAATGAAGAATTTCTTCCGATCGATGTAATCGAGCATCGACTCCTTGCTCTTGTCCGTCAGGTTCACGCGCCGCACGGCCACCGTCACAATCTCTGCGCCGGAAGCTTCGTGTGCGCGCGCCATTTCCTGAAAGCTCCTGTACTTCCCCGTTCCCACAATCAGCCGCGAACGGAATTCCTTGTCCGCAATCCGCAAAACGTCATTTTCCATTGGTTCTCAATTCTCCTTTCGACCATTCTAATACAAAGACCTCTCGTGACGTCACGTCTGGTTGCAGCGCCGGCGCCCGCACCGGCGCAATGAGCCGCGTGAAAGCATCCTTGCCGGCCGCCCCTCAGTAGCGGAAACCCAGCAGGTTCCAGTAATTGAAGAACCAGATGAAAACGAGCGCAGCCGCGGCAATCAGGCTGTAATGGATGCGCCCCCACGCAGACCCCGAGCGCTTCTTCCAGGCCCAGACCGCGAAACCGGCCACGCAGGCCGCCAGCACCGTCGTCACCATGGGAATCCAGAGCAGCGCCTTGATGTTCGGCGGAACGCCGTAAACAAAATCCCAGTCGTCCATGCGGGTGAGAATGTGCAACATCGCGACGATAAAGAATACGTCCAGCAGAGCCAGCACACCGGCTGTCCAGCGGGCCGCGCCCATCGCTCCGGCCTGCCCGGAAGGCCTCTTCCGCAATCTCCTGATTAGCGCCTGGAGCGGCCACCAGACGCAGCCGGAAAGCAGAATCACCATCAGCGCCTTGACCAGCGCCACCTGGAACGCCCCGGTTCCGTACCACGGCACCTTCTCGTAGCTGTTGCGGTCCGTGAACAAATGAGTCACGCGGCCGCTGCTGTCAGTCCGGAAGAGCGCGTGGCCCTGGCCACCGCTGCACAGAAAATAGTCTGGGCTCAGGGGTACCCACCGGCCGGAAGGCTTGAAGTGGTGAGGATAGTGAAATTCGAGCGTACCATCCGGATTGGCCGTGATGCGGAATTGCCAGTAGAGCGTGATCAGCTTTTCAAACGTGCGGCGCGAATACGGATTGCTCCGATAGATTCCCGTAAACTTCCGGAGGTCGGCCGCTGACAGGCGCCCGGCTTCCGGAGGCTCACCCGTGTTCTTTGCCGGATAAAAATGGTTGAAGAAACTGTGGATCAGATCGCCTTCAAACCGAGATTCATCGCGGTTGAAGACCACAAAAAATCCTACATGTTCTTTGGGCACCATCATCATCAGGCTGGCGAAGCCGCGGATGTTCCCGCCGTGGCCGATCGCGCGGTAGCTGTTCAGGTACCGCTCGTAAAAGCCGAAGGCGCGGCCCGCCAGTCGCGGATCTTCTCCAAACTGCCTGCGGTGCATTTCCCGCGCTGTCGCTTCGCTCAGAATGCGCGAGCCACCGTACCGGCCGTTTTCCATCTGCGCAATCAGGAAATGGGCCATGTCGGAGGCCGTCGAAAAGAGCCCTGCCGCCGGAGCGATGTTGAAATAGTCGAGCGGCTGCGGAACGTAGCGGCCTTTGCGGTATTCGTACCCCGTGGCCAGACGCCTCGCCATTCCCGGCCTCAGACGAAAACCGCTGTCCTTCATGTCGAGCGGTTGGAGAATGTTCTTTTCGATGTACGCGTCGAAGGGCTCGCCGGAAAGCTTTTGCACCAGATAACCTTCCAGCGAAATTCCAAAGCTCGAATAGCTGTAGATTTCGCCCGGAGGCATCACGACTTGCGGCATGTGCTGGGCCAGAAATGTTCCCAGCGGAACCAACTGCGAAGGGCGGTGCGCGGCGATCCCGATCACGCTGGCGTCGAGACCGGCGGAGTGCGTCAGCAGTTCGGCCAGAGTCACCGGCTGCGGATAAGGATCTTTCACTTTGAATCGCGAAAGGTAGTGATTGACGTTTTCGTGAAGCTTGAGCCTTCCGCTTTCGACAAGCTGCATGGCCGCCATTGCCGTAAAAACTTTTGTGACGGAGGCGATGCGGAAAATCGTCCGGTCCGGAACGACGGGTGTTTTGTCCTGCAGGTTCGCATAGCCGTAGCCCTTGATGAAAACAACTTTGCCGTTCTTCACCAGCACAAAGGCCGCGCCGGGGACGTGCCACCTGGCCATCGCGCGCGCGAAAAAGCCGTCGAA
>JARRJI010000292.1:0-5010 GCA_037379595.1 Acidobacteriota bacterium
ATGAGTTCAAGGCCGGCCCGCATCATTAACAAGCCACTCGGCCGCATCGCCGTAGGAGGGGTTGCCGACCTGACCTTGTTTGATCCAGATCTCGAGTGGACATACAGCGCGCGCGATGGCTATTCGAAGAGCCACAACTCGCCGTTCGATGGGTGGAAACTGCGAGGTGCTGTTACCGCCACAATTGTCCGGGGCCGAATCGTTTTCCGGCGTTGACTCCGGGCGGTCGAATTCGACCTTTCGCTTGACTTTCCGTAATTCGCGGCCTAACTTACTGCTACCGACGGAATTCACCAGGCGGGATTCACCGACACGCAGGTTGATTGACGGGTCCCGCCACTCCAGCCCGTTCAACGAGGTCAGCTATGCCAGCGTCTTTTACTGCAATCGATGCTATCTCGCCCGCATTTAATCGAGCCAAGCGGCAGCTTTTCAAGCCTTTTCAGTTCGGTTTCTGGGCGCGCATGGCGCTGGTGGCACTGGCTACGGGTGAGTTCTACGGCAGCAGCGGCTGGGGCGGATTGCATTTTACAGTGCCATCACCCAGGGGCGGCCCAGGGCCCGTATTTCCCGCGCTGGTCAATCCCCAGTGGAAGTCTCTGATGCTGTTTCTGCCCTGGATCCTTATTGGCCTGCCGTTGCTGGCTGCGACCGTTCTTCTTTGGATCTATGTGTCCAGCGTGTTTCGCTTCATTTTGTTTGATTCCGTTCTCAATGCCCGTTGCCAAATCAAAGAAGGATGGCGGCAATGGTATTCCCAGGGAGCCCGATTTTTCCTGTGGAGAATTTGTCTGGGGCTGGCTTTTGTGGCGGTTCTGGCACTATTGTGCGGGGCTGCGCTGCTCGTGTTTATCAGGACCGGGGCGTTCGTCGATCCTCGCCAGCACATCGTTTTGTTGGTACTGGGCGGACTCGGAGCCTTTCTGGCGCTGGCCTGCCTGATCGTCCTGACGGTATTGGCTGCCCTGTTTGCCAGGGATTTTGTGGTCCCGGTGATGGCTCTAGAAAATGTGGGAGTTATCGAGGCATGGCGGCGGGTGATCGCGATGCTGAAAGCTGAGAAGGGTGCGTACGCCGGCTACGTCCTGATGAAGATTGTATTAGTGGTCGGCAGCGCGATCATTTTCGGTATTCTTACCCTGCTTGCCCTGCTTATATTCCTTGTACCGCTTTCAGTTGCGGGTTACGGAGCTTACTCCTATGCCAGGGCTGCGGGGCTGCTCTGGAATTTCTTCACGATAGCTTTTTGCGTTATCTTTGGCGGCGCCGCAGTCGCAGCGATCTTCTACGTCATTGCCTTCGTTTCAGCTCCGGCCATGGTGTTCTTCCAATCCTACATGATCCACTTTCTGGGCGCGCGGTATCCCAGGCTTGGAGACCGTCTTTTCACTCCGCCGGCAGCGCCGCCTTTGCCGGATGCCAGCGCCTCTCCGGCCGGCTAGGATTGCTTTGCGGGTTTTGAACTTCCGGTGCGGCTGCCCGGCTTGACCGCGGGCTTACCGGACTTGCAGAGCGGGCAGTCGTTCGGATCGTAGGTTTCCACACTCAAAGTGACAAGCGCAACCTTCGGGAAATCAAATTTAACCTCGCCGCCACTCCGGTCAACGAGTGCACCGACTCCAAGAACCTTGCCGCCAGCGTTCTGAACACACTCGATGGTTTCGCGGGTGGATTTGCCGGTGGTGATGACGTCTTCCACCACCAGCACGGGTTCGTCCTCGTCCAGGTGAAAACCTCGACGCAGGGTCATCTCGCCATTCTGGCGCTCGGTAAACAGTGCTCTTAAGCCCAGCGCGCGAGCCACCTCGTGAGCGACGATCACGCCGCCCAGGGCTGGAGCAACAACGACCTTTGCACCCAGTGCGCCCAGCTTCGGCGCGAGTTCAGCACACAACTGCTCCGCAATGCGAGGATGCTGCAGAACAAGCGCGCACTGAATATAGCGGTCACTGTGGAGACCAGAAGAGAGAATGAAATGCCCTTCAAGCAGAGCCGAATTCTCCCGAAAGATATTGAGAATTTCATTTTCAGTCATGAGTTGTCCTATGCGGGTTTGGGAATGTTGCCGGAGGATTTTCCCATTTCCTCCAGAATTGCTTCGGCTGCTGTGGCAGGATCCGGGGCCGCGGTAATGGGACGGCCAATGACCAGGTAATCCGCTCCGGCATCGAGAGCAGCCCGCGGAGTTGCGATTCGGGACTGATCGTTTGAAGCCGTGCCGGCAGGGCGAATACCCGGTGTCACAATCGCAAAATCCGGTCCACACTCCTTGCGCAGAGCAGAAACTTCTTTTGCCGACGCAACCACGCCGTCGAGTCCGGACGACTGTGCCAGGTGAGCCAGGCGCAAAACGGCATCTTCGGGTGGCCCCGCAATGCCCAACTCTTCCATATCTCCGGCCGCGAGGCTGGTCAGGATGGTGACGGCCACGACCATCGGGCGAGGGCGGCCTTGCGGTGTTCCTTCGGTAGCGCCTTCGAGAGCGGCTTGCATCATTTTTCGTCCGCCGAGAGCGTGAACGTTCAGCATGGTGACGCCCAGCGAGGCTGCTGCCCGACAGGCGCCACGCACCGTGTTGGGAATATCATTGAACTTGAGATCGAGGAAAACCTTTTCTCCGGAATCGATTAGATAGCGGGCCAGCATCGGGCCTTCCGCAGTGAACGCCTCCATTCCGACCTTGAAGATTCCGGCATGGCCGCGCAACTTGTCGGTCATTTGTGTAGCGGCCTCGGCGTTATTGAAGTCCAGAGCAACAATCAGCTTGTCTCGAACCTGCACTTTTATTCTCCTGGTCCCAAGTCGTCGGGGATACCGTGCGCTTGCACGTGAATCACAAGGCTAAGATAGGGATTGTAAGTTGGTACAAGGAAAAACTGAACAGAAAAAACTTCACTTTGCAGCTTGACGACGGGGATGACCGTTCGAGTTCATAAACAGCTTTTGGAATTCATCCGATTTCTGCCGCATCTCCACCCAGTCGAAGAACAGATCGGGGACCTCAAGCCAGACCTTGAACCATTTTGCAATCTCCTGCTTTTCGCGGCGCTTTTCAGGGCTGAACCTGGTGTCTGCCGCCATGCTTCTTGCGCGTTGCTCGCCTTTCGCGACAAGTTCACGAACGAGGCTCGTGCCCACTCGATCGGAAACTTCCCGGTATTCCCGGTAGATCGCGTCGATTTCCTGAAGGGAGACCAGCGCAACTCCGAAATCTCGAAACTTGAGAAGACCTTTCAGCCGCTGTTCATGGTGGTCCTCGGCAGAGAAACGGACTGCGGCACCTTTGCCTTCCGTGTATTCCACTTGCTTCCCTGTTTCACGCAGAACGCCCGCGATATAGGATAGGCACGACTTGCGATGATTGTTCGAGCGCCGGCGCAGTTCCTCTTCGATGGCGCGAAGCTCGCGGGCGCCTGCCCGCTTCAGTTTATGCTGTTCGCAATATCGCAGGATGATTCCCTTGTCGTGGTTCGTGTTGCACCTCCTTCGGAGAATTTTGTTGGCGACGCTTCGTTCTCGCCTACTTTGTGTGCGTTCCATCCGCAGCACCTGCTTTGCCCGCCGCAAGGCGCCGAAAGGCGGCCACTTGTTTCCGGTATCGTGCCACGTTGCGCTGGTGTTCTGCAAGTGTTTTGGCGAACCGATGACCGCCGTGATTGTTACTGACAAAGTAAAGGTAATGCGTCGAGGCAGGATGAAGGACCGCTGCAATGGAAGCTTTGCCGGGGCTGCAGATGGGGCCCGGTGGGAGCCCGCCGTGGACGTACGTGTTATACGGGGACTGCAGCTTCAGGTCGCTTTCGTCGATGTGCTCTGTCGGCAGATGGTCAAGCTCAGCGGCGTAAAGCACGGTCGGATCACACTGAAGCAACATCCCTTTTTTCAGACGCAGTTCGAAAACCTGGGCGACGATGGGACGTTCCTGCGGATCAGGCGTTTCCTTCTCAACCAGCGATGCGAGCGTAATGACCTCGTGGAGGCCTACGCCGGGCTGGCTGAGCTCTTGCTGAAAATGCTGATGTATAACTTGCCGAAAGCGCGCCAGCATGGTCATGGCGATGTGGGCTGCCGTTGGATCATATTCAAACTGGTAGGTGTCCGGAAATAAGTAGCCTTCAAGAGAGGGTGCGTGTGGATCGAGGTCATCGATGAGGGAGGTTTCCTGAGTCACCTTGAGAAAATCCGCAGGAGGAATTCCGAGGCGCTTGTGGAGGATTCGTGCAATGTCAAAGCGGTTCGAACCCTCCGGAATAACGACTGTCCGGAAATAGACCTCACCGCGGACGAGTTTCCGGTAAACATCCAGCGGACGCAGCGGGTGATCGAAAAGATATTCGCCAGCTTTTAAATGGTGGCTCCGCCGGCCCAATCCATAGATCAAGAGGAAAGGCCACCGATGAGCAAGTATTCCATTTTCCACCAGACGGCTTGCAACCTCCGGCGCCTGAATCCCCGGCGGAATGTCCACGATGACCTGGCCTCTGAAGCCACGATAGGGACGCAGAACTTCCGCGGCGATCACGCCAAGACCAGCCATGATGACCACAATGGTCAAGGCAAGAAACTTTTTCCTCACAAGCTTTCTCCAGCGAGGTTAGCTCCCTCAAGCTCATTTGCCCGGAGATCGAGGTAATTCTGGAGCAGCAACACGGCCGCGACACGATCAACGGCCTGCCGGCGTTTGCCGATGCTGAGGCCTGTAGATCGCAACATCCGATTGGCCTCCACACTGGTCAGCCTTTCATCCCACAGTTCCACGGGGCAGCTCAAGTGGGACCGCAATTTCTTCGCGAATTCCTCGGCATGGCGTGACATCGCTGTCGGACCCCCAGCGTGACCGACAGGGTTGCCCACGAGTACCTTTTGTACGGAATATTCCTCGGCAACAGCACGGATATAATCGATGTCTTTTCGGATTGAAGTTCGCTGAAGGGTGGGCAGCCCCTGCGCAGTGATGCCCAACGCGTCAGAAACAGCCACGCCAATACGCCTGAGCCCAAAATCGATACC
>JARRJI010000293.1:0-11941 GCA_037379595.1 Acidobacteriota bacterium
GTTTTCGGTGCGCTTAACATCTACGCCGAGGCGCCGGACGCCTTCAGCCCCGAAGAAGTTGATCTTCTGACCGAACTGGCAGACGATCTGGCTTTTGGAATCGTGACCCTGCGAACAAGGGCCGAGCGTGTAAAGGCTGAAGAGGGAATACGCATCCTGAACGCCGATCTGGAGCGCCGCGTCATTGAGCGGACCACTGAACTTGAGACCGCAAACATGATCAAGGACAAACTCCTTGTGCGGGAGCAGACGGTGACGAAGGAGCTTGAGCGGGCCCGTGAACGCGAGGCCGAAGTCAGTTTCAGAATTCAGAAGACCCTGTTGCTCGATCAGCCTCCGATTGATGTCTCCGGACTTCGCGTGGCGGCGCTGACCATCCCCTCGCAACGGATCGACGGCGATTTTTACGTCTTCCTTCGGCATCGGAATGAGTGCCTGGATGTCATTGTCGGGGATGTGATGGGCAAAGGAGTCCCTGCGGCCCTGGTGGGAGCGGCGACCAAGAGCTACTTCCTGAAAGCGCTCAGCCACTTGATGGCTTTTTCCAGGAATGGCAAGCTTCCGGAACCCAAGGAAATTGTGATGTTGTCCCACGCGGAAGTCGTTCGTCAATTGATCGAACTGGAAAGCTTCGTAACGCTAAGTTATGCGCGGCTGGACGTGATGCGGCGCCAGTTGGACCTTGTTGATTGCGGGCACACCGGGATTGTTCAAGTCCACGGCAAGACGGGTGATTGTGAGATCCTGCATGGGGAAAATCTGCCTCTGGGGGTTCGGGAAGACGAAATTTATGACCAGATCACCGTGCCGTTTGAACTCGGCGACCTTTTCTTCTTCTACTCGGACGGGATTACTGAGGCGCGTAACGACGCAGGAGAACTGTTTGGCATAGATCGTCTGATAGAGTGCATTCGGACGAACAGCCAGTTGGAACCTGGAGCGTTCATCCAGGCCATTCGCAGCGCCGTCTTCACATTTTCGGGGACGGACCGTCTGGCCGACGACCTGACCAGCGTCGCCGTGCGAGTGGAAAGCCGGGAGGCTCCGCTGGCGCGGGAAGAGGTGGAAATTCGCAGTGATCTCAAGGAGCTTTGCCAGGTGCGGGAGTTTGTCAGCTCTTTTTGCCATGGTGTTCCCGGTGCGCCGGTCAGCCAGGAAAGCATTTGTTCACTCGAACTGGCGGCGAATGAGGCAGCGTCGAACATCATGAAACACGCCTACCATGGACGCACCGACCGGTGGATTCATATGGAAGGAGAAGCGTATCCCAGCCACATCCTGATCCGCCTTTATCATCTGGGCGATTCCTTTGATCCTTCCGGGCTGCCCCCGCCGGTTTTGGATGGCTCACAGGAATCGGGATTCGGTGCATATATCATATCCAAGAGTACCGATGACGTGAGATACTATCGGGATGAGCGTGGGATGAACTGTATCACTCTGGTTAAAGCTCGAAAACTCATTGCGCGAAAGGAAATACAACTCGATGGAAGTAGCTGTCGACCAGATCGGTGAAGTTGGCATAGCGGAAGTTCCAGTGGATGAACTGGACGCCAGCAACGCTCCGGAATTCAAACGTGACATCGCACCGATCGTCCAAACCAATACAAAACTCGTGCTGGACATGAGCCGGCTGCGCTTTGTGGACAGTTCCGGATTGGGCGCCATCCTTTCCTGCTTGCGCCAGTTGAGCGCTAAAGGCGGGGACATGAAGCTTTGTTGTTTGTCCAGGCAGGTCCGGGCGGCTTTCGAACTTGTCCGCATGCATCGGATCTTTGATATCTACTCCACAAGAGAGGATGCCGTCCGCGCCTTTGAGTCCTAGCAGCGTGCCGAAAAGGCCAACTCTGTAAATTTGTTCTGTCCTTGTCCCATCGTAACGTCGTTGTGATGTTTTCACGCGTTTCGAGCAACGGCCTCAGTGGGGCGGATCATCCTGAAATCCTCTCCATTCCCGTCAGCCCCCTGCACGGGGTAGTCACGGGATTCAGTCCGCAGTAAGATAGGTCATGGAAAGTAAACCACTTCTAGACGATTTTCAGAAACATCCTGCAACGGATTCGGTTCCTGCCGTCGAGGAGTCTATCCGGCGCCATGTGAAGTATTCTCTGGCGAAACCCTGGCAAGACCTTTCGGCAAGCGATTTGTTTATTGCCGTGGCGCTCTCTGTTCGTGACCGGCTGGTGGAGCGGATGCTGGAAACCGAACAGCGGTATCAGCGAAAAGATCCGAAGCGCCTGAGTTATATCTCCATTGAATACCTGATTGGCCGGTCCCTGACCAACAATTTGCGCAACCTCTGCGTTTGGGAGCAGTACCGGGAGGCGCTGGACAATCTCGGCGTCAGCCTGGAAGATTTGGAGCAATGCGAAGGAGACGCCGCGCTGGGCAACGGCGGCCTGGGGCGGCTGGCAGCCTGTTTCCAGGATTCATTGGCCACGCTGGCGATGCCGGCTTGTGGTTACGGGATCAATTACGAGTACGGCCTCTTCAAGCAGGAGATTGATAACGGCTACCAGCGGGAGAAACCTGAGAACTGGCTTGGGCAGAGCAGCCCATGGGAAATCGCCCGCCCCGATGAAGCGTGCCTGGTTCCTCTCTATGGCAACATCGAAGACGCGCTCGACCGCGAAGGCAAGTACAACCCGATGTGGATGGGATGGAAAATCCTGATCGGCGTTCCTCATGACATGCTCATCCCGGGATACGGCGGGCAAACAGTCAATGTCCTGCGCCTCTATTCCGCCCGCTCGAGCCGGGATTTTGACATGAGGATCTTCAATGACGGCGACTATTTTAAAGCCGTTGAGCAGAAGATCTCCTCCGAGACGATCTCCAAGGTGCTTTATCCTTCAGACGCGGTGATTGCCGGCAGGGAATTGCGGCTTGTGCAGGAATATTTCCTGGTTGCCTGTGCTATCCGTGACACGGTCCGGAAGTTTGAACAAAGCCACGACGATTTCCGGGAGTTTCCCGCAAAGATTGCCATTCAGCTCAACGATACGCATCCAGCCCTGGCGGTCGTGGAGTTGATGCGGCTTCTGGTGGATGAAAAGGCCCTTGAATGGAGTGAGGCCTGGGATATCACGCATGCCACTTTCGGATTCACTAATCACACGCTTGTACCGGAGTCGCTGGAGAAATGGCCGGTATGGTTGCTTCAGCATGTGATCCCGCGCCACCTTCAAATTGTCTACGAGATCAACCGGCGCTTTCTTGACCACGTTGAGAGCGTTTATCCCGGGGACCCCGGGCGGCTCCAGCGCATGTCACTGATCGAGGAGCTCTGGCCCGAGAAATTCAATAACAAAACCAACGGCAGCACGCCTCGCCGGTGGCTGCTGAAAGCCAACCCTGAACTCGCCGCCCTGGTCACCTCCACCATTCGCGACGGGTGGATTACCGATCTTACCCGGCTTCGAAGGCTGCAGGATCATGTCGCCGCCGACGGCTTTCGCGACGAATTCCGAAAGGTCAAGACCTCCAACAAGCAGGAGCTGGCGCGGATTATCAATGACACCGTGCGCGTAAAGGTAGACCCCGATTCCCTGTTTGATGTGCAGGTCAAGCGTATTCATGCTTACAAGCGACAGTTGCTGAACGTGATGCACATCATTGACGAGTATCTTTCGCTGATCCAGGACGGCCGGCAACCGGTTGTTCGAAGAACGTACATTTTTGCCGGCAAGGCTGCGCCCGGCTATTGGAAGGCCAAGCAGATTATCAAACTCATTCACAATGTAGGCCGCGTCATCAACAACGACCTGCGGGCCAGTCAATGGATGAAGGTGGTGTTTCTTCCGGACTATCGCGTCTCGCTGGCGGAAAAGATCCTCCCCGCCGTCGATCTCAGTGAGCAGATCTCAACCGCGGGTATGGAAGCCTCGGGAACCAGCAACATGAAGATGGCGCTGAACGGGGCCGTCACGATCGGTACGCTTGATGGTGCGAACATCGAAATTCGCGAGGAAGTCGGCGAAGATAATATTTTTATCTTCGGCCATCAGGCGGCGGAATTGCAGGCGATGCGGACGCGCCATGCCTACCGCCCGCGCGAGTATTACAACCGCAATCCGCGCATCAAACGCATTGTCGATTCCTTCCGTTCCGGCCGGTTTTGCCCCCAGGAGCCCGGTCTCTTCAACTGGATCTTTGAAAACGTGCTCGATGACAATGACGAGTACTTCCACCTGGCAGACTTGCCTGCTTATCTGGAAGCCCAGGAAGCCGCCGGCATCGCGTACCGCGATTGGGCGAGATGGACAACCATGTCAATCCTGAACGTGGCGCGGGTTGGGAAATTCTCGAGCGATTGTGTCGTGGCAGAGTACGCTCGTGAAATCTGGGATATCAAGCCGGCATAGTCAATGCGCCACCAGAACGACCGCTGAGTGCGATTCCACAACGTAGCTCAAAGGGTTTCTGAGGAGGACCTCGGTTCCCGGGCTGTAAAAATTGCGGGGCGTAGGCCGGGCAGTGTCGGCAGCAAGGCGCCATGCCCAGGAGCGGTCCTTCGGCAGGACGAAACGAATCGGTTTGCTGTCTGCGTTGAACATCAGGTAGAGGTCGGGTCCTTCCTGCCCATGAAGCAGGCAGGCCAGACGCTTCTGGCCGGGGTCGGACCAATCCGGCTCCTTTCCTTTCGGGTCAAACCAGCGGAGTTCTTCTGCGGAGTAGTAAGCCTCCCGGCTCAACACCGGGTGCGCCCGCCGAAGCGCAAGCACGCCGCGGGCGAACTGGAAGATGTCACGATTCCGCTTGAGCAATGACCAGTCGATCCAACTGATCTCAGTATCCTGGCAGTAGGCGTTGTTGTTGCCCTGTTGGGTTCGCCGGAATTCGTCGCCTGCAAGAAGCATGGGGACGCCACGTGAGACGGCCAGAGTCAGCAGCATGTTCTTGATCTGGCGGCGGCGCACCGCTTCAATCGCCGGGTTGTCTGTCTTGCCCTCGACTCCGTAATTCTGGCTGTAGTTCGCATCGGTCCCGTCTCGGTTGTTCTCGCCGTTCGCCTCATTGTGTTTCTGCGAATAGCTGACCAGGTCATTCAGCGTGAAGCCGTCGTGGCAGGTGACGAAATTGATGCTGCACTCCGGCCCCTTGGCGGATCCGTGGTAGAGGTCGTAGCTTCCGCAGATGCGGCTTGCGAGGTGGGGCATCATCCCTTCGTCGCCTCGCCAGAATTTGCGGATGTCGTCCCGGTAGCGCCCGTTCCACTCCGCCCAGCGGTGGAAGGAGAAGCTTCCCACCTGGTACGCTCCGGCGGCATCCCAGGCCTCGGCAATCAGCTTGGTGTCGCGGAGGATGGGGTCCTCGGCAATCCGTTCCAGCAGGGGCGAATCCGCGAGGACGTTGCCGTTGCGGTCACGGCCCAGCACGGAGGCTAGATCGAAGCGGAAACCGTCGACGTGCATCTCCATCACCCAGTAGCGCAGCGCGTCCAGGATGTGGTCGCGCACAATCGGGTGGGCCGCGTGGACCGTTTGTCCCGTCCCGGTGAAGTCCCGGTAGTAGCGCTTGTCCTCGGCCAGCCAGTAATAGATGGCATTGTCGATTCCGCGAAAGCACACGGTGGGTCCCAGCTCGCTCCCCTCGACCGTGTGGTTGAAGACGACATCGAGGATGATCTCCAGCCCTGCGCGGTGGAAGGCTCGAACCATCTCTTTGAATTCGAGCACCTGCGCACCCTCACGGCGGACGCTGGCATAGGATGCCTTGGGAGCAAAGAAGTTGAGCGGATCGTACCCCCAGTAGTTCTTAAGATGCCGGCCGGTGACCGGATTCGTCCGCATCATGTGGTTCTCATTGAATTCCTGCACCGGCATCAGTTCCACGGCCGTAACGCCAAGCCCTTTCAGATACGGGATCTTCTCCGTCAGGCCGTGGTAGGTTCCCGGAAATGTAACGCCGGCGCCGGGATGGAAGGTATAGCCCCGCACATGCAATTCATAAATGACGGTTGATTCCCACGGCAGCCCGAGCGGCTGGTCGTCCTGCCAATCGAAATCCGGATGGGTCACAATGCATTTGGGCGCAGTGGCGGCGTTATCCACCATCGACATCGACAGGTCCCGCAGGGGCGATGACGGATCGTAGCCAAGGGCTTTTCGGTAGCTGTGGTTGGCCGCCGGGGCAATGGCCGTGGCGTAGGGGTCCACCACCAGTCTATCGGGATTAAAGCGGTGCCCCTCGTGCGGCGAATACGGCCCCGCGAAGCGATACCCGTAAACCTGGCCTGGCTGAATTCCTTCCAGCCAAACGTGCCAGACGTCGCCTGTCTTGTTCCGCACCGGGTTCAACAGGATGGTGCGGGCCGGTACGGCATCTTCGGAACGATTGAAAAGATCCAGACGCACCCCCGTGGCGTGGCGGCTGAAAACCGCAAAGTTGACGCCATTGGCCCGGAAGGTCGCGCCCAGAGGGAAGGGAACTCCCGAGCGGACGGACTGCACCTCACACAGGCCCAGCAGCCGTTCCAGTTCGGCAAGCTCTTTCGGACTTCGGCCGTTTTCGCGCTTGGCGCCGGGCTTAGACGGGCCTTTGGTTTTCGCCTTAGAAGCGGGTTGGGATGACACGGAATCTTTCGACATAGAGGCCATGCACTTGCAATAAATTCACTGATTTCTCTGCTATATGGGCAGTATAACAGCGGGAGTTTAACGCCATCAATTGGCCTGTTTGAAGCTATCACCCCGGATGTCGGGCCCCAGGACGAGCCTGGGTGCGCCTTTGGGCCAGAAACGGCTTGTAACGGAACGCGCTACAGACCGACGGCACCCGGGCGGAACCGTCTTCTGCTTTGTGGTTCGCGGATTCCTGCCGCGGACCAATCCGCGGCCGGGATCAGGCAGTATGGCCCGGAAGCATGGGACCGTGGAGTCGCAGCTATCGGGCCCGAAGCCGGCAGGCATACTGAGAATTCCAACCTGAGGTCAACTAACTTTCAGCACAAGCCTTGCGGACTCCAGCCCTTCCGACTTCGCAAGCAGTGTGACCCTTCCGGCAGAGCCAGAGGGCCTGACAATCGCAAGGCACTTGCCGTGGTACGTGGCAGGGCCTGCCCGGCGGAAGCTGCGGACGTCTTTGGGATTGGCCGTCCCGGTGGCAGCCAGTTCGCCGGCGCCGCTGATGTCAAAGCTGACCGGTACCGTCGCGTCCGGCACAACGCTTCCGGTTTGGTCCAGGACTTCGAGCGTTACGTAGGCCAGGTCGTTGCGATCAGCCCGGATCGACTGCCGGTCCGCTCTCAAGCGGAGCCTTGCGGGCCTCCCCGCCGTTTTCAACGCCATCTCCGCGATGGACTTGCCTTCTTTGAGAGCGATTGCTTTCAACTCACCGGCCGCGTAGGGTACATCGAATTCAGCCTTGAATTTGGTTTCGGCCGAAACGGGCTTCACTCCGATCTCGTGGCCGTTCAGCAGCAATCGGACCTGATCGCCTTGCGTGTAAATGTGCACGCTGGTGGGTTTGCCTTCATGCCCGGGCCAGGTCCAGCTTTTCAGCTGATCCGACCAGCCCCAGGCGCTGACCAGTTCCTTGCGTCCCTCCGGGACCGGCCGCTGCACGGCCATCTCCAGCTTGCTGGCGCCCCACAGCACGCGTTTGTAAAGGAGTTGCGGCTTTTCTTCGCCGATCAGATCGATGTCTCCGCAATACGCGTTGAACCATGGATAGTCGGCGAAACTCAGCGCAAAGCTGGCCAGAGGTATACCTCCCAACTCGCCTTTGGGCGCGGGTGTTTGAGACCGGCGGCCAGCCGGGTTCAGTTGAGCATTGCCGATGCCGGCCTCGCCGAGATAGTCCATGCCCGTCCACACAAAATTGCCAACAACGTAGGGGTGTTTTTCGACCATCTGCCAGTTCTCGAACGCCTGCAGTGGAAAAGACTCGGTTCCCATCATGACCCGTTGGGGAAGGCGCTCGTGGTCCTTTTCATATTGGTTCCACTGATAGTTGTAACCCCCAACGTCCAGATGCTTGAACGCCGGGTCGTTATCCGGCCAGGGATGAAGCTTGCCCTGCCCATAGTAGGGGTTGACGGCGGCGGTGACGGGGCGGGTGTCGTCCAGCCGCTTGATTTCATCAACAATCTCTTTGGCTTCAGCAACGCCCGTTGGCTTGGTGCGCTCCGGAATCTCGTTCCCGATACTCCAGAAAATCACGCTGGGAGGCACAGCGGATGGCATTAAAGCCATGAGCCTTCATCAGTTCGACGCGGCGTTCCTCGGCGCGGTCAATGGCCGCAGATCCCAGCAGGCCGTTGGCATGATGCATGCAGCCGCCCCTCAACTTGACTGCTTCGCCGTTGATGCGCAGACCGTGCTCCGCATCCGTCTCAATCTTGCGGATGCCGAACGAGGTTGCCGTGCTGTCCAGCGTTTTGCCGCCGGAGACGAGGTCCACTTCCGCGCGATAGAGGTGCGGGGCCGCAGGGGACCATAGCGCCGGTGCTGAGACGGAGATGGTTTGCTCCACCTCGGCATCGCTTCCCGCTCCGATCTGCTTCGACGCTTCGTGGCTTCCCACAACATGGTTCTTTGAATCCAGCAACCGGACTCGCACCGTCACCTGGCGCGCGGCCTTTTCGCGGTTTTCAACTTTCACGGCTACTTTCATGCCGGCGGATTGCGTTGAAACTTCCGGCGTGGTGACATAGACGCCCCAAAGTGGCACGCGCACCGGGCCCGTGACATGGAGCCAGACATGGCGGTAGATGCCGGAACCGGAGTACCACCGGCTGTTACGCCCCTCGTTGCGCACCCTCACGGCGATGATGTTTTCTCCTTCGCGGTTGAGGTACGGCGTCAGGTCGTACGCGAAGCTCGTGTAGCCGTATGGGTGAAAGCCCAGATGATGGCCGTTCAGCCAGACGTCGCTCTTCATATACACGCCTTCAAACACGATTTCGGCCTGGCTACCGGCGTGAACTTCTTCAGCGGTGAAGCGCTTTCGATACCACCCCGTGCCTCCCACGCACCAGCCGGTGGAGCGCTTGCCTTCGCTCCGATACATGTCAAACGGGCCGATTTGCAGTGGAACATCAAGGCCTCCCCAAACGGCTCCCTGGCCGTTCGATTGGGGAGAAGGCGGAAGGTCTTCAACACTCCAGTCGTGGGGAAGGTCGAGGCGTCGCCACGTATTGTCGTCAAAGCCTTCGCTTTCGGCTCCCGGAGCATCTCCGCGATGAAACCGCCAGCCGCTGTCAAACAACTGGTTGCGCGTGTCGCCGGCACGGGAACTCCCGGCTGCTGCGGGTTCGCTCTGCTGCCCGTGCAAAGCTTCTCCCTTGAGAAGCGGCACCGCGGTAAAGCCGGCAATCAATGACTTCAGTGCGTCGCGCCTTGCAAGGCTGCCTTTCCCGCGGTCTTCGGCTCGCGGACGAATTTCTCCTGCTGGTGAGTGCTTTGATCTCTCCACTTCGCGACCTCCTTTGTGTGCTGCGAACGCTGGCTTGTGACGACTTTCCAGCCTTCAGTTCCTGGGGGCAGAATTATACACCCCCAGCCGCCGGGCGGAAATCGTTTCACGGAGTTATGTGACATCCTGTTCAGTGTTGCAGCAATATTTTCAGGCGTTACTGGCAACTTATTAGGTTGCGTGAGGGGCACCGGCAATGGAAAATAGACGGCGGCGTTTTCCGCCAAAGCCCCGACATGAAAGGAAGGATTGTCATGGAAGACGAAACTCCTGGTTCACACTCACACGTAAGCCGAAGGTCAGTTCTGCGCACCATCGCGTCAACTCCTGTTCTCTTGCTGGGCGCATGCGGTCGTTCCACCCAGACAGATTTGAGCGGGTACTGGGTTATGCTCATTCCCAATCCAGACGGGACCAGCCGAAAAGCGTTCTGGCACCTGCAGCAATCGGGCCAGGCCGTCTCCGGCAATGTCATGTTTGGCTCCCGCGAGATTCCCATCACCAACGGAAGCTTCAAGGACGGCAAGCTGCATTTCGAAGTTGTTCTCCACTTTCAGCACGAGGCTCACAAGGTCTCTTATGACGGCGTCATGAAGGGCAACCAGTTTGCCGTGACGGTGAGCTTTGCCGGCCGAAAGCCAATTTCCGGCACGGCCGAGCGTACCACCCGCGAAGCCACCTTGCCGCCGGCGCCGCTTCCCCTGCCGGCTCTGCACGACGTCCGCGACAACGGACTGGTGCGGACGCCGCCCATGGGCTGGAACAGTTGGAACAAGTTTGCCGGGCGCGTGGACGATGCCGTCGTTCGGGCGGCTGCCGATGCCATGATTGCTTCGGGCATGCACAAAGCGGGTTACACTTACATCAACATTGACGACACCTGGCAGGGCCCGCGCGACGCCAAGGGGAATATCACGACAAACCGCAAGTTTCCTGACATGAAGGCGCTGGCCGCCTACGTCCACTCGAAGGGCCTCAAGATCGGAATCTACTCCTCGCCGGGTCCGACCACCTGCGCCGGCTACACGGGAAGCTTTGGCCATGAGGCGCAGGACGCGAAGACTTATGCCGAGTGGGGCTTTGACTATCTCAAGTACGACTGGTGCAGCGCCGGAGAAATCTACAAGGACAACCAGATGCGGCCCGTGTACCAGGTGATGGGCGATGCTTTGCTGAAGGTCGGCCGCCCCATCGTGTTCAGCCTTTGCCAGTACGGACGCGACGACGTCTGGACCTGGGGATCGAAAGTGGGCGGCAATTCGTGGCGGACCACCGGCGACATCAGCGACCACTGGAAACGAATGGACGAGATCGGCTTCAAACAGTTCGACATCCAGAAGTATATGCGGCCCGGCCACTGGAACGATCCTGACATGCTCGAGGTCGGCAATGGTGGCATGACCAATGATGAGTACCGGACCCACATGAGCCTGTGGTGCCTGCTCGCCGCGCCGCTGCTGGCCGGCAACGATCTGCACTCCATGACGAACGACACGAAGGAAATCCTTATGAACCGGGAAGTGATCGCCGTTGACCAGGACAAGGCCGCACACCCGGCACGTGTGATCGGCCCGCTGGGTGATGAGGTCGTCGCTGCCCGCAAACTCTCCGACGGTTCCACCGCGGTGGCCCTTTTCAACCGCGGCGATCAAGCGGAGGAAATCGGCGTGGAGTGGTCGGCGCTGGGCCTGGAAAGCAAGAGTCTCCATGCCCGGGATATTTGGAAGCATGAGCCGGCGAGAGTTTCCCGGACCCACTATTCCACCAAAGTCCCCAGCCACGGTGTCGCGATGTTGCGAGTTCGAGCCGCGTGAGGGGCAGGTCCGATGTCGTGCCGCAGGGTCCTGGAATCCCGAGACCCTGCGGTTTATTAGCCGGATTAACAGGCAGGCGCAGGCGCTTCGTCCGGAGCGCCTGCGCCGAAGTCCCAGCCCTCTCCGCCCCGATTTCACACTTCCCCGGACACAGACCAGACCCGCGCCTACCCAAGTCCGCCTTTCTCGGCAAATAGTGCTTACAAAAATCGCTAATCGCGCAATCTTAGCGTAAGTCGGCATTCTGTGTGTAAGTTACAGAAAATAAGCGGCGGACCATTTGACAGGAAGGCAGACGGTTTCTGGAGGGGGTCGGCAAGATATGAGTTTTATCACTAGAAAACGTGACTTATGTCACTATCTGGCTGTAGAATTGTAGTGCACGTTAATAATACTGTTGTTTCGGAACTGACGAAAATATCCGCAACACGGTGGTGCAAAAAAGCATCTTACGAGTTTGGCGCCCGGTAAAGAGAAGTTCGTTGCCAGCTGGGGTGAAATGGCCGGCAAGCGGTGCGTCAATCGAACGGCGGCAGAGGTTCGCGGATTTTTTTCATCGGGACCTCTGAGTGCCGAGAACGTTGCGAATGCTCTATACTTTTTCGCGTTCCAACGTCAGTGCGAGCCTGCGGGAACTGGAAAACCGGGGCCTGATAAGCTCTGTCCACATTCGCAGGGATCGCAAGCTGTATTACGAAGCAACAAAGGAC
>JARRJI010000294.1:0-4944 GCA_037379595.1 Acidobacteriota bacterium
GTCGAAATTCCCGCCCACTTCGGCTGCGATTTCAGGTGCAGGCGCCGCGATGTGGAGCTTGATTCCCTGCAGGCTTATGCCGCGAATCGGGCAATCTTCCGCACCGTTGATCAAAATCCCAGCTTCGGAGTTGATAATGATGTTGGAAAACCGGACGCTTTCGATGTACCCGGTGTCATTGCCCTTCTGCCCAGCGGCTACAGAGATGAAAATCGGCTCAGCGTTTCCCCACCAGTCCCCCGTGATGAGCCGTGTCCTGATCACTAGGTTTGTAAACAAAAGGTCCTTCGATATATCGCCTTTCTCATGGAAGACTCCGATGCCCCGGTTCGACAGAATCGTCAAGTTCGAAAAAGTTCCGTATCGCGTATTCGCGAGACGGATGGCCGAGGAGTGCGAGACCAGAGAGCAGCCGGTAACGGTAACGTTCCTGCTGCTGACAATCGCCAGGTCATCGTCCCCGGCGCGAATGTCGCAGTTCGAGATATGAACGTCCCGGGAACTGATACTGTCAATGCCGTCGTCGTTGGGAATGAGAAGGCTGTTCAGGATTCGAAAATCCGTCGCCACAACATGCGTGCAGTATGCGAAATGCACGGTCCAGTTCGGTGCGTTGCGGATGGTCACGCCGCGAATGAGCACGTTGCTGCAATGCGAGAAAATCATCAGAGTGCCGGGACGCCCTCGACCCTCGTCTTTTGGCTGGATGGGGCCGAACTGCACGTCGTGCATCGCTTTGAGGAACGCATCCCCCTGCCGAGTCAAGCGAGGATTGAACCCTCCCGCAAAATGCGGCACGTGAGGGTCCATGAAAGTGTCTCCGCGTCCGTCGATGGTTCCCTGGCCAATGATAGAAACGTTCGTTGCGTTTCTGGCTATGATCATTCCCATCCGGGCGCCTTCGCCTGAAGAATTCACGGGATAAACCCGTCCGAAGCCGTAGTCTGCGAGGTAACCGTAATCATTGACGTCAGTGCTGCCTTCAAGAACCGCTCCCGGCTCGAGGTCGAGTGTCACGTTGCTCAGCAGTTCAAACGTTCCTGTAACGTAGTGCCCCGGAGGAACGAGGAGGATGCAGCCGCCCGAATGCGAACACGCTTCAACAGCCCGCGAGATGGCCTTCGTGTCCAAAGTTCGCCCATCTCCGGTGGCGCCGTAATCTTTCACGTTCAGAAGATGGGAGTCAGGTGCGAACCCAGATTGATGAATCTGCGAGGGAGGATGAATATTCGGTGCTTTGGCCACATGGGATGCCACACTCTCCTGCGACCGTGAACCAGCCGCCTGCGGTGATGAACTCTGCCCAACGGGATTGCCAAAAGCCGTTGTTCCCACCAACAAAGTAATTGCAATTATGAATTCCAATAAGCTCTGGAAGCGAACCACTTTCCCTCCTTGGTCTGATTGCGATCATCCTGCTCATGCTGACTTGCTCAACGAGCCTCTGGATTCTTTACGGGCCGCCCGGCCGTTCTGCTCTCCTCAGCGCTTGACGGAGATCGACTGTCCATCATAGTGCACGATCTCATCAAAAGGCTCCGTCACGTGGATCCCATCGCCGTGGCCTTGGCCCACCCAAATGATGTTGAAAGTTCGATTCCTGAGCATGCCCGGAAAGCTGCCTTGCCGCGAGCCGATGGTAAGCGTCCCGGTGGCATCGTCCCAATGGATGGGGATCGTCGAGTACGCCCCTTTTTCGTAGGCATACGTGGTTCCGTCATCGTCGTAAAGAGTGAAATTGCCATCAGCTCCCGGATAAACGCGGAGTTCAATCGGCGCGTCTGGCTTTTCTCCTGTGTGCTGGATGACAGGTCCCATTGGCACGACCGAGCCCGCACGCACGTATAAAGGCAGCGTCCCAAGCGGCGCCAGCGCCACAATGAACCGGCCCCCGGAGAGCTGCTGCCCAGTCCAGAAGTTGTACCACTTTGCAGGCGGCAGATAGAGACGGCGCGTCGTGGCCCCGGGATCAGTAACCGGACTGACCAGAATGTCCGGACCAAATAGAAACTGATTGCCAATTTCGCGCGCCTCGACGTCGTCGGGGAAATCCATCACGAGGGGGCGCATTAATGTGTAACCTTGATGGGTCACGCGCCAGGCAACCGAATAGATGTACGGCATCAGCCGATAGCGGAGCGTGTCGTACTTCGTGAGAATCGATTGATCCTGGTGGCCATAGGACCAGAGGTCGTTGGTGTTGGTGGTGCGGTCGCCATGGACCCGGAAAATTGGGCAGAAAGCTCCGTACTCGAACCAGCGGACGAATAGTACGCGATATGCCGGGAGATCCGTATCTCCGCCGACAAAACCGCCGATGTCGGTTGTCCAGTACGGAAGACCTGAAATCGAGTAGTTCAACCCGGCTGGGATCTGCCGCTTCAGGCTGTGCCAGGTCGTAAAGGTGTCGCCGGACCATGCTGCGGCAGCATTGCGTTGCATGCCGGCAGCCGCCGAGCGCGACAGAATGAAAACTCTCTTGTCCCGAGTAACTGCCCGCTGGCCCTGGTAAACAGCCGCCGTCGTCATGAGCGGGTAAAGATTTGCGTAGCGGGCGCCGCTTCCCATGGGCGTTTTCGAACGAACCATCACATTCTCTTCGCGCGATAACGATTCCGGCTCCGTGGCATCCAGCCACCAGGCATCAAAGCCCGGGCGAAAGAGGTTGTCATCGATCAGCTTCCAATAATAGGCGCGGGCTTTGGCATTGAAAGGATCATACAATCCTGCGCCCGGCAGAAAGCCGAGTCTCGAACTGCTGATGTGAAGGAACCAGCCGTTGCGTTTGAAGATGTCGAAGTTCTGTTCGCCCGGCAGAAACTTGGGCCAGGCCGAGATCATGACGTGGAAAGGTTCACGGTGGAGAGTGTCTACCATGGCCTTGGGATCGGGAAAGTTCTGATTGAAGACGAACGATCCCATCCTGGTCCACCAGCACGCGTCCTGTACGATATTGTCGATGGGGATGCCCAGTTCCCGGTACTTGCGCGCTATTTCCAATGTTTTTTTCTGCGACCTGTAGCAATCCTTGCTCTGCCAGAAACCGTAGGCCCACTTGCCGAACATCGGAGCCTCACCCGTCAGATCCCGATATTCCGCAATGACCTGATCAAGCCCTGGCCCGTACAGGAAGTAGTAATCGATCGTGTCCGCTACCTGTGAGGAAAGGTAGAGGCGGCGCGCAAAGCGGTCGTTGAAACGCGAGACGGAGGCGTTATTCCAAAACATCCCATATCCCAGCGAGGAGACAAAGAAAGGGATGGAAATGTTCGTGTTGTCCTGCGACAACGGCACGGACTCACCGGCGTCATTCCATACGCCCGACTGATGCTGGCCAAGTCCGTAGAAGCCCTCGTTCGGCTGCGGAAGAAACATATCCGTAGCGTCATAGGTCCGCTCACCATTCACCGTTGCCGCGGTCATCGACTTGCCGCCGTCATCTCCGCCCTCTTGCAAGAGGGTTTTCCCCTTCTGGTCTTTGAAAGTGATGGCGCCGTTCTTGCGCGCCACAGTAACGCGCAGCCGCGAAGTCACCAGTGTGACCACGTCCTTGTTCGCAGAATCAAGCTTCCACGGCACAACTGACCATCTATTACGCACGACCATGGGATCGGGATGCTTTGGAAACGACCCGGTGGGTGAATAAACCACATGGATGACGCTCGGAGTGCAGACCTGTAATTTCATTGCGCCCGCCTGCATCCGCAGGAGAACCCCACCTTGCTGTTGTTCAACTGCTGCTATGCTGCCCGGCGTTATCCGGGCGGCTGCCAGGCTGCCGAAGGCAAGAATATTGATGAACACAAAAAGACGAGAAAATATTTTTAAGGCCATGCCCTCCTCCTCTCGCTGCTATCCGTACTTCTCCGGGTTATGTGAAATGCAGGGGCACGATCGGCTTGCATCCCTACGGGTCTCTTCCGAGCAGGTCTGTAAGGCGTAAGCCAGAATGGACCTTCAGGCGAGTCCTATGGCTGGCTGACTTTACCGGCCTCTTTGGCCAGATGGAAGGCCTTCTGAAGGCGCTCCTGATGTGCTTTCAGAGCGTCCGCCCGCAATTTCTGCGACTCAGCCAGGGCTTGCTGGGCTTGCCTGGTCATCCCTTGCTTCTTGTAAGCCAGGTACAGCTGATAATGGAGGTCGCCGGACTGGTCCATCGGGAGGGCTTTCAGGATTTCGCTCGTTGCCCTGTGGACGTTCCCCGATGCGAGATACACCTTTCCCAAATCGGCATGTGCCGGCAGGAAATCCGGCTTTATGCTGACCGTGCGCCTCAGGTATGGAGCTGCTTCCTCAAAACGATGTTCGCGAACAAGGACGTCTCCCATCTCAAAGTTGGCCTGCGCATTCTCGGGATCCAGTTGCAGTGCCGTCTGGAGCACAGAGGTCGCCGGGCCATTCTGCCCATTCCGCCAGTAGACTGTTCCAAGCCCCAGGTAGGGAGCAGGGCTCTTCGGCTTAAGCTTTTCAGCCGCCTTATATTCCGAAATCGCCAGGTCCCACTTTTTGCGCTGGGTGTAGATATCCCCGAGAAGCACATGCCCCTCCCACGAATTAGGGCTCAATGAAACAGCCGTTTGAAATGCCGATTGCGAGAGCCTTTTTGCAGCCTCCGCTTTCCAGTAGATGCCCCTCACGCTTCTCGGCGTACGGGCCAGAAAGCTCGTGGCGGCTTTGTACGCGACAAGGAAATGTCCCGCGAGGAAAGCACACTTGCTCAAAGTCAAGGCATCGCTTTCGTTTGAACCTGAGAGGCTCGCCAGGGTTTGCATGCACAGAGTGTAGTGCCCCACTGCGAGTTCGGAGCGAGCTCTGGTGCCGAGAGAATGCTCATCTGAATGACTTTCTTTTGCGACTTTAGAAAGAGGTTCGAAAGCACCGCTGAATCGGACACCTGAACGAATCGTACTCAGATCCCACTTCAAGTTCTCAACCCGGACCCCG
>JARRJI010000295.1:0-6302 GCA_037379595.1 Acidobacteriota bacterium
CATGGTGAATCTTGCCGTCAAAGCCCAGATAGCGGCCGTCGGCGTCACTGAAAATGCTGGGCATCAGCAGGCTGTGATATAGCGCCGTATAAAACACTTTGCGGTTGCGCGCCGTGCCCCCTGATACGTCAATCACGCTCAGTGATTTGTTCCATGCCGCGCGGGCGCTACTTCTAACTTCGTCAAAACTCTTGTGGGCGGCTTCTTTCTTTAAGTTGTTTTCCGCGCCTTTCAGGTCCACGTATGAAATGCCGACTTTCACGGTGATGGTTCGGGAAGCAGACGAGGAAGGCCAGGTCGCGTACGCCCCAATCCACTGCCCGTGCCCTGTCTGCGTGGCCTCGCGGCTGTTTGCAGAAGCGGTTCCCGGGCCTCCGGGCTTGTTGCCCGTCCATGTCCCGTAGGAGGCAAACGGCTTGCTGAATTCCATGACGAAATAGACCTTGTAGGTCTGCTTGTTGCCACAGAAGGCACGGTCTTCCACAAAGCCGGTGATTTCATGTTTGTTGACCACGTGGACTTCCGCCGCCCTTGTATCATTCAGCGTGTGGCTGATGGGAACCAGCACGTTCGCCGCTTTCCCGGCAGGAAAAGTGAACCTCGCTATCCCGGTGCGGTCCGTGGCGGTGAGTTCCGTCTTCACTCCCCAACGCGACAACTGCACCTCGTAATATCCCGGTGAAGCCGATTCCTCAGAGTGGGAGTAGGGCGATTCAAAGGCCTTGGTTGCCGTCTCCAAAGGACCGGTGGTAGGCGTAAAGAACACGTCACCTTCGTTGGGGCATCCGGGGCCGCTCATGTGCGTCATGCTGAAGCCCTGGATGTCGGGCTGGTAATAGTGGTAGCCGTAGCCGTGGCTTTCCGTGTCCGGGCTCAGTTGCACCATGCCGAAGGGCACGGTGGCTCCGGGAAAGAGATTCTGGTTGCCGCCTGGCCCCTTGCCCGTGCCAATGATGGGATCGACGCTTGAAGCGGGTCCCTTCACCTTTGCAGTTTGGGCTATCAGAGCGCCACCCGCGATTGAAAAGAACCCAAACAGGAGCATGACTACGGCTGCAATCCAGGTGAAACTCGCCCGCCCTGCGCGGTCCGGAGCCGCTGCACTTGCATTGGGAAGCTGAAATCGCGCGCTAGTTTGTTGATGCAAAGTGGAAATCCTGGCAGTAGAAGAACTTTGTAGACGATGCATGAATATCTCCCGAGGCGTAGGAATAACAGCTTTCGTAATAACGAAATTGATGTGATTCGGAATTTTCGTTCTGCAATTCCGCAGAGCAACAGCATACACCTACCCGGCTTGATCGGGGCGAAGCTTTCGCCCGGAGACTTTCGGGCGTTCTGCTCAGGTTATCCGGAAGTATCTAAGCAGGGGAGCTGATCTCGGGATGAATCAAGGCGGGCTGGGGATGTGTTCCATTCGACGATTTCAGCGGCAGCGCCCCTCCGTTTCTGAGTGTCTATTTCTCGCCGGGCTCTGCCGGCTGGGCATGCAGAATTTCTTCTTTCTTCCTGGGCAGGCTGTAATGGGGCAGAAGAATCAAGCCCAGCGCCACCCAGAACAGCGTGCGGATCTTCCGGATGATGGCCAGCGTTACGCCTTCGGCCGCTGTGCTTCCCACCGCCTTCAGCACCAGCGCGGTGGATCCCGCATCCACGCCCATCCGCAGCGGAATAAAGATAAACGCCTGCGTAACGATGCGGTACATGCACTCCACCAGATAGGCCGCAAGCAGCGAGCCGTGTCCCAACGTCACATGCAGAATCCAGAACGCTTCGCCGACCCCGGTAAACTGGCTGACCATCTCCAGGCCAAGAACTCCCAGAAAGGCCCGCCGGCGGTTTTCATAGAACCCGTGCAGCGACTCCTCAAAGGCCCGCGCCGTGTGCTCGTAGCGTTCCAGGAAACTCCATCTTGCCTTCTTCTTAAGCCGGCGGATCAGGCGGCTGGTCAGCATCCAGCGGCGGCGGATCAGGATAAGAGGCAGCAACACGAAGACAACGAGAACCACCAGGGCGATGGTCTCGAAGCCGGGAAGCGCCTTGGAAGGCGCAAGCACCAGCAGCCAGATCACGATGCCGCTCAGGATAAAAAGCCCGGACGCCAGCATGTAGGAAAGATCTTCCAGAACAATCGACGAGAGGCTGCTGGAAGCGGGAAGGTAACGCGCGGTCATATAGACCCTCGCGCCTTCGCCGAAAACGGGCCCGGCCATCGTCAGGTCCGTCAACGCGGCGCTCACCAGGCGGATAGCAAAGAGCTGCCAGAATCCGGGGTGCTTTTCGGTTGGTTCAATCGAGCGGCGCCACGCCTCGGTCCTCACCAGGTTCCGCGCGCCGGAGAGAACGAGCAGAACGATAAAGCCCCAACCGAAGCGGTCAATCTGCTCCAGCAGAAGATCGACGCCCGTCTGCCGGACCAGGTAGACAAAGAGCACTCCGGCAGCAGCCAGAGAAGCAAGCCAAAGCAGACGCGCGACAGGGCGTGAAGTCATCAGGTTCTGGCCTCGGGAAGGAAACAAACGCCTAGCAGGCTGCTGAAAAACCCTTGCACGATGTCATCCTGAGCGAAGCGAAGGATCTGCTTTGTTTGTACTTACGAAGATACAGCAGATGATTCGCTACGTTCAGCATGACCAGTGGCCTTTTTCCGCAGCCTGTTAAGTGGAATGGCCGAGCCGGGGAACAATTTCGAATCTTGCCCGGCTTCGCCGCGGCTCAGCGCATCGTTCGCATTGCGCGCTTTTGCCAACCACGCCGCATCTTATCGCACAGCCGAGGCCGCGCGCCAGCGTGGAATGGAGTTCCGGAGTTCCCTTGCCTTGCGGCGCGAATTCTTCCCCGTGGCTCGCTGGGCTGAACGGGCCGCTGGAATTTGCTTGACATCGATGGGCTAGTATGGTAGTCTTTTTCCAGCCTTCAGAGGCGGTGTGTGACTGCCGGGAGGCGAAAAGGTGGTTGATGATGAAATTTGCCGTAAGTCTTCTCCAATATCTGACTAAACCATGGAAAATAAATGGCATAATCGGCAAGTATGCCTGAAAACGGCAAAAAACGGCAGCCAAAGAATTCGTATTTTTAAAAAACAAAGCGGGAGAGTTGTTGAAAAGAAAGGATGAGCCGAAAAAACAAACCGAAAACAAAGCGGAAACAAAGCTGGCTAAGTTGTTGAAAATAATAAAAACTTCGAAAAAACAAAGCGAAAACAAACCGGAAAACAAAGCGGGCCAAGTTGTTGAAAATAAACGATCGCCAAAAAACAAACCGGAAACAAACCGAAGAAGCGAATTTATGCGCCTCAAGTCCCCGATTCCTGGCTAGCGTATAGGCTAGAAAGTCTTGCCCCTGCATTTCGGCCCATTTCATAATCGAGAGCCCGTTGGCAAGCCCCACATCCCGCCTGCTGGATTTCACCCTGTCCAAAGGTCTATGCTTGAAGGTGCCATCATGAGCAATTTCCGACTGTTGAGAGGAGCGATATGAAAGTTACTGATCCTGTTTGCAAGATGCAGATTGACTCTGAGAAGGCAGCGGCCACCAGCGAGTACAAGGGCCAGACCATTTACTTCTGCGCGCCCGGATGCAAGGCCAAGTTTGACCAGGACCCGGAGAAATACCTGGGCAAGTGAGGGCCAAGCTCTGAAGCTATCAACGAGGTTCCATGCGCCGTGTGAGCGGGGGATTGCCGGGCCGATCAGACGACCCTGACGGTCATCACCTGCTGGCCCGTGGCGCCGTCGGGGAAAGTGGACGTGGGTCCGCGGCCTTCGATGCGCCCGTCGCCGGCGATGGCTCAAACCCGGACGTGGTATTTGCCGGGCTTGGGATTGACCCACTGGTATTTCCAGAAGGTCCACACGATGTGCGATGGGTTGCTGAAGATCGTCGTGGGTGCCCAGGTCTTGCCGTCGTCGAAGCTGATTTCGACCGAGCGGATGCCGGCCAGGTTGCCGACGGCGTAGCCCACAAACTGGAAACTTCGCGCGGTAATCCTTGTGCCGTCTTTGAGGTCGGTAAAGCGCGCCTTCGCCCAGCGCTCGCACAGGTTGGACCATCCGCGGCTTTCCCAGTAACCGGTGTAAGGCTTCTTGCGCAGCTCGATCCGCGTCACCCATTTCGGCTGCTTCATGCCGAACTTGCCGGGAATGAAGATCCGGACCGGAAAGCCGTGCACAGGCGGCAGGTCGTCGCCGTTCATCTGGTAGGCGATGAAGTTCTCTTCGTTCCAGAGCCGTTCGAGCGTATGCCCGGTTGAGAAGCCGTCTGCCGCGTAGATAGCCGCTTCTCTCGCCTCGCCGGAAGGGTGAGCGCGTTCGATCAGGGGCTTCAGCGGAGTGCCAGCCCATTTGGCGTTGCCGATAGCCGTGCCGCCGATGGTATTCGAGATACACTCGAGCGTGTAGACCTTTTCGATGCGGGGAAGTTTCAGCAGGTCCTGGTAGTTGATGGAAAACGGGTGGTCGACCAGGCCATCAAACTTGAGCTGCCACTTGTCGCGGTGGACGGTTGGCGCATAGCCCTTGGAGGTGACGTAAAACTGGTCATTGGGCGTGATGGCCATGAGCGCCGCCTGCTCGCCATAGCGCTCGTAGGCTTTGACGGAAAGGGCGGTCGAGCCCGGGTCGAGCATTCCGTTCATCCACTTGTTAGCAAGGGTATACTCGATCAGGCCTATACCGCCTGCGATGGCGCCGATAATCAGGGTTCGTCGTTCCATGGTTGCAGGTTGTGAGGTTCTGGCTTCAGCCCCAACGCTTCATCATATCCCATGGGCGGAGGTTTCAAGCTGAATAATTCGTCTCAAAGCTCCACGGCGGCCGACCGCCTTCGGAGCCGCCTCGCCAGGTTTTACGACATGGCGGCGCCGGTTTACGGATTCTGGTCCGGGCTCTTCGAAAGCCGCGCCACGCTGCAGGCTTATCAAGCGGCGCATCTTTGCGGAGGCGGTTCTACTCGGTGCTTACGGAAACCCCGGAACTCAGGCAGTGCGTGGGCGTTGATCTTTCCGCGCCGATGCTTGCTCGGACCCGCAGAAGACTCGCCGCAAACGGCGTTGCGCGGTACAGTCTTTGCCGGTCCAGCGCGCTTTGCCTGCCTTTTGCTGGCGCAACGTTTGATATCCTGTTTAACCTTTACATGCTGGACCTGATGCTTGAAGATGACGTTCCCGCGGTGCTCAAAGAGTTCCGGCGCGTGCTCAGGCCAGGCGGGCGGTTGATTCTCTTGAGCATGGCTACGCAGGCGCCGGTTGTGAATGCTCTCTGGATGGGGCTCTACCGCTGCTCGCCTGTCGGGGTGGGAGGCTGCCGGCCGCTGCCCGTGGCTGAAAAGTTGATTGACAACGGCTGGACAATCGACTTGAACGAGCAGATTTCACAGTGCGGTTTCCGGTCGGAACTGATCGTGGCGCAAACTCCAGCGGAGAGTAAAGAATGAACGAAACGCCGCACGTGCAGCACCGCTGGCAGTTCTGTTCGCGCTGCAACGGCTTGATGTTTGATTATTACGCGTCGTCGGACGGGCACTTCGGCATTGCGGACCTTTCCGGAAGCAGGGAAGTGGAAGGACCATCGTCGCGCTCTGAAATACAATGCCGGACGTGCGGCGCGCGCTATCGCCTGCTTGACCGGTTGGATGCCATGGGGCGGGCTGTGAACCGGATTTGATCGACCGTAACGCGCCTCCCTCTGGGCTGGAGTATTGGCGAGTTTTGCCCGCAAGGCCAGGAGGGCGGGGCCTTGGCCCCGCCGTTACGGTCTGACGTTAATACTTCTCTTTTTCCTCGTGAACGGCTTGTCTTGACAAGCCGTTCACGAGGAGGGAGAAGAGCCGTAAGCGGGCTGCCTATTTCGGCGGGGTTGAAACCCCGCCCTCCTGGCGATGCTTTTCAACGTTTCGTGAATAGCATCGGCCGGGCTTTTCATCGAGATGGCAGAATTTCTATTAACACCGGAAACCCTGGGCGCATACCTGGCCGAACGCGGCCTGGCCGCTGACCCCGCGGCGCTGTCCATCCGGGAACTCGGCGGAGGCGTCTCGAACATCGTTTCGCTGATTGAGGGGCCCGGCATTCGCTGGGTGGCAAAGCAGTCGCTCGGGAAGCTGCGCGTGAAAGACGACTGGCGATCGAGCCGCGATCGAGTCGTCCGCGAAGCGGGCGTGATCCAGGCGATGGGTTCCATCCTGGATGGCGCGGTGCCGCAGGTCGTCTACGTGGATCGCGAGAACTTCCTCGACGTTATGACCGCCGCGCCGGAGGGTTCGGTGGTCTGGAAGCACTTGCTGCTGGATGGCCAGGTCAGAAT
>JARRJI010000296.1:0-5693 GCA_037379595.1 Acidobacteriota bacterium
CAAGAGGCGGAGATGGTTCGCAGAATTGGACGGAGGCGCCTGGTTCTTCACCACGAACAGCGACTTCTTCCGTGGCGGAACCCGGCAGCAGAATCCTATCTGGTCAGTGCAGTTCCACCTCATTCGCATTCTTCGTCGAAGGGCCTGGATTGCATTCGATTCCAACGGCTATTTTGGGGGCCGGACTACCACAAACGGGACCGTGCAGCTCAATTTTCAAGAGAACTCAAGGCTCGGAGGTACTCTTGCTTATCGCCAAAGCCGCCACCAGGTCCTGAAAGTCTCAGTAAACGCCGGAGCCTACACGACCATCGGGGAGGACTTTACGTCCGTTGGTATTGTATATCAGTACGTTTGGGGAGGCCGTCGATAGCAGCACCAGCTTTGTGCCGTGCCCCTTTTCGGGCCGAAACAATGCGACACAGCAGCATGAAAGATTTTCTGCGGGCACTACCTCCGCGTCGCTGACGGGAATGAAGATTATTCGAGGTACGCATGCTATGAGAAACACCAACCACTTCCGACCTCTGAATCAATGCCTGATGCTCCTGGTGCTGGCAGTCTTGGGGCTGTCCCTGCCGCTAAGCGCGCGGGAAAAGACCGATGTCATCGTCATGAAGAACGGCGACAAGATCACCTGTGAAATCAAGTCACTCCAATCCAATACGCTTTATATCAGCGTCGACTATATCCTTAACACTATCTCCGTGGACTGGACAAAGGTCGAGCACGTCGAAAGCAAGCAACTGTTCCTGGTCAAGACGCAAGACGGGACGGTCTACAAGGGTTTGATCTCTACTCGAAAGGCTCTGGGCGGACGTCCCGTCGAGATCGAAGTTCTGGAAACCGCAGAGAAGAAGGTCGCCATTGAACGGCAGCAAGTCGTCGATGTGAGCCAGACCTCAACAAAACTCTGGCAGCGCTTCAACGGTGAAATCGGCTCAGGCTTTACCTTTACAAAAGGTAACGAATCGTCACAGTACAACCTCAGTACCGAGGTCAACTACGTGGAGGAGCGCTGGACCGCTGGGGCGGATTACAGCTCCAACCTTAATTCCAGCACCGGATCAACCACATCGACCCGAAACGATCTTACCCTTTCGGGGCGTCGGCTTTTGAAGTGGAATCATTGGTACTACACTGGGCTCGCCGGGTTCCTTCAAAGCTCGGCTCAAGGTATCAGGTTGCAGACCACATTGGGCGGGGGCATCGGGCGAAATATTAAGAACACGGGAAGCACTTCCTTTACCGTCTATGGCGGTTTTGCGTGGCAGCAGATCAATTACAACCAGGCGATCATCGCGGCCAAAACGCAACATGTGACTTCGGCCCTGATCGGAACCAGTTTGCAACTTTTCCGATTTGACCGAACAACCTTAAAGGTCAACGCAAATCTACTTCCGGCCGTCTCTGAGCCCGGGCGGTTGCACTTTACCATGAACTCTTCGTACTACGTTAAGCTCTGGGGCAAGCTCAATTGGAATTTCACCTTTTATGACAACTGGGACAATCGCCCACCTCCGGGTTTCTCCGGCAGCGACTACGGAACCACCTCCGGCCTGAGCTTAAGTTTCGGCAACCGCTAGAGTGACGCAGGCAGCACAGGAATCGCGTTCCGACGATAGGCGTGGAGTAGTTGTCTGCTTGTTAGCCCGTCCTGCCTTCCCTGGGCAAATCAGGGTCCCATTACCTCGTCGGCGACAGCGCTGAGAATCCCCCACAGCCGATCTATCCACTTGCGGTGTTCGGGCTTCATCAGGACTGACCGCAGGCAGGTGATGGTGTCCTGGTCGGGCTCAAGGACCGTTTCACGCGAAGAAAAGAATCGAACGGGCAGCCGCGTGAGCGCGAGGTGCAGGTCGCGACGTGCTGCTGCCTCAAAGACCTGATGCGCGAGCTCTGAGCTGTGACGGGCGGAAGAACTGCGCGGTGCCCAGACAACGATGTCGAGTTCCGGAGCAAACGCCACCATCCACCGGGGGTCGGAGCTCAGCCGCTCAAAGAGCATGACGGCTGCTTCTCGGCACGCCTCGAGCATTGCCGCAAACTCCCCGCCCCGCACCAGAGGCAGAAGCCGTTGTGTCGCCCACAGCGCCACCGCGGAAGCTCCCGCCCGCGAGCATTCCAGGCTGATTTCACCCAGATGCAGTTCAGACGAGGTGAAGTAGGTGTACGGGGACTCGTGTTTATAGAGCGCCCCGACAGTAGGATCTCGAAACAGGACGCAGCCGCACCCATACGGTTGCAGGCCGTGCTTGTGCGGATCGACCACAATGGAATCCGCCTGGCCAAGAACATCGTACCAAGTGCGTGTTTCAGGTCTCAGATTGGAGGCGAGGGTGAAATAACCGCCGTAGGCGGCGTCAATGTGCAGCCGGAATTTGTAGCGCTCGCGAAGGCGTAAGACCTCCGACACGGGATCGACAGCGCCGGTCCCCGTAGTTCCCACTGTGGCCACCACACAGCCGACGTCCCCCGCCTCAAGCAACCCTTCGAGAGCATCACTATCCATCCGGCCTTCGTTGTCCGACGGGACGGTGGCGAAAGGCAAGCGGAGAACTCCGCTGATCCGCTGGTGGGTGTAGTGGGCCTGCTCGGAGGCCAGGATCCTTTTCCCCGGCGCAAGTTGCCCCGCCACCCAGAGCGCCTCAAGGTTGGCCATTGTGCCACCGCCGCAAAGGTGACCTAGATGTTCTTTCCAGCCGAACATCGCGGCAATTTCTGCGACCGCCTCCTTTTCCATTGCCGAACTGGCGCGTCCGCCATCGAGTGCGTGGTTATTCGGATTGATCCAGGTGGCCAGGGCATAAGCGGCTCGGGCGACCGGGTGCGGTGGCTTCAGCATCTGGCCGGCATAAAGAGGATGATAGTACGGGTAGTTGTCTTGCAGCCGGTGCGCCACCTCGTTGATCACACTAGCCATGTCGGCTTGGGCGACAATCTCCACTTCCGGGTTCGGCAGCCGGGCAAAACCCTCCTCGAGAGTTCTCAATGCCTCAGACAGGAGTTCGAGCGTCTCTGTTTCAAACTGCATGGTGGCCTCTTCTCATCATGTAGATCGGGCAGGAGCAGCCAACAGTCTAACACCGAGGCAGGTTTTCTCCCTGCACCTTAAAGCCCTCGCGGGCACCGCATCCATTGCGGGCTTTAGTGTGTGTGATTCCCAGAGTCCAAAACCTGTGCCGTAGCTGCCACTAACGCCTGACGCCTAACTCCTAAATCCTATACGCCGATTTCGGCTGCCAGGCCGTGGAAAGAGTCCTTGGATTGAACCCCTGGGAAATCTCGCCGGTGTTGGCGTAACGATAGAGGGCAGCGAGGAAGATTCCGTGGGTGGAGGCGCTGATCACTGAGAGAAAAATGAAGTAGACAATCATGAGTGAGGCGCCGATGGTCGTCCCGTAATCTCCGGCCATTGCCCCGCCGATGATAGGCAGCAGGATTCCGGGCAGAGCCAGGAGGAAAAAAATCAGGCCGAAGCTGAATGTGCCCACAACCTCTTCACCCCAGTTCCGTCGGAACAGTTGGGCCGAGCGCTTGAGGGCCTCAATCGGGCCCAGGTTCTCAAAAGCGAGGATCGGCACCACGAAGAATGTGGCCAGTGTCCAAGCCATTCCGACCAGGCCTGCGACGACTCGGCCGACCAGGCTCGAGCGGTCCTCGATCATGCGCAGAATCATACCGACCGTGGCCGCAAGGATGGCCCACTGGAAGATCACGCCCACGCGATTCCAGGCCGCGCGTAAGCCGTCGCGCACAGTGGGGTCGCCGCCCTCGAGCCGAATTGAGGCCGCACTCACCAGGGCGGTGTTGAAAAACGCGATGACAAAATAATTCGCCAGGTAAAAGATGAAAACTCCGCCGATCACCAGGGAGTTGCTCGGGTGCCAGGCTCCCTGCCCAGCGATGGCGGCCCTGATCTGCGGGAAAAAGAACAACCCGCCCCCTGCCAGGAGCGAGATGGTAACAGCAAGGCACGAGATGGCCGAAAGAATCGGCAATAGCATCAACTCTTCATCCTCACGCAGAATGGCAAAGCTCTGCTTGACGAGAGCCCAGGTCGTACCAATTTTCCCCATCGCATCTCTCCCTGTAATTGGCTGAAGCTGCGGCAGACTGTCATCCTGCCCTGTGACTTTACCCTAGCGGAACCGGTCGCAAGTACATGCTTCCCGGTTTGGGTCTTATGATAACATGCACTCTCTCGACAGATGCGCAAGACCTTTCCGAGACGGATTCAGTCCACGCGAAAGCCTGCGATGAAGAGCATGGCAGGGAGTGGAAACGGATAAGGATTCAGCCACAGACAACTGTTCAGGAGGGTGGCGACCACTACCGCATCCATAGAACTTCTGCGCCGAACTCTCTGACCACAAGACCGGCCTAAGGAACTGCCGAACATCGACTTCATTAAGAGGCTTGCACTGTAGCCCTGTGGAGAATAAACTTCCTTCTTCCTGTGGGGGAGTCTAAAATGTCCCCGGCCGCCCCCGCACTTTCAAGTGTCCGTACAAAGGCACGATCTTTCTGCAAAAGTCAGCGGGCTCGGGACTGGAGTGATCTTGTCGCGCGAGGTGGAGTAAACCATGTCAGGTGTCTCGATTGGAGTTCTTTTGTCAGCCATCGCCGGCGTCTTGAACGGAAGCTTTGCGGTGCCCACGAAAATTGCCCGCAAGTGGCGATGGGAAAATATCTGGCCGGTGTGGGGCGTGTGGGCATTGTTCATCCTGCCGTGGGTCTTGACCTTTGCCACTATTCCCCACACAGTTCGGTTCTTCGAGCACACGCCCGCGGGCCAGTGGTCCCTGCTGATTCTTTTTGGCATTGGATTCGGGCTGGCGCAGATCTTCTTTGGCCTGGGTATTGCAGCTGTAGGCATCGCATTGAACTTTGCCATTGCCATCGGCATTTCGACGGCTTTCGGCTCCATCGTGCCGTTATCGTTCTAATGCTGGCCGGCATTGTCGTTTCAGCTTTGGCCGGGCGGGAAAAGGAAAGACAACTTTCGCTTGCAATGGCGGCGAAGCCGAATCCGTCGGAAAAGCGAATGAGTTTCGCGGCGGGGTTGACCTTGGTCATTTTGGCTGGACTAGGTTCTCCGCTGGGCAACTTTGGGGCGGCTTTTTGCACTCCGACGCTGCAGCGTGCGGTTGAAATCGGAGCCAGCCCTGTTTGGCAATACAACGTGATTTGGGCGCCGCTCTACACAGCATCGCTCGTGCCTTACTTGATTTACTGCATTTACCTTTGGCGCAAGAACCGCAGCTTCTCTCTTTTTGGCGTCGCAGGGTCGAAGGTCTATTGGCTGTATGGGTTTATTATGGCCGCCTTATGGTTTGGCAGCACGGCGATTTACGGCGTCGCAATGTCGAACATCGGTAAAATGGGACCCGTGCTGGGCTGGCCGCTCTTCATGTCGGTTATTATCGTGGCCTCAAGCGCTTGGGGTTTCATTACCGGTGAATGGAGAGGCGCAGGAAAGAAAGCTGTAAATTCCATGGTCCTGGCCATAGTGCTATTGATCGTGGGATTCTGCACGCTGGCTTACAGCGGGACGCTTGGTTAGCAGCTTGGACGGCCGGCTTGTAACTAAGAGTAAACAAGGGAACAAGAGCCGCCGAATACCGTGTAAAGCCGACCCCCTGATACCAACCAGAAAGCTAATCGAGGCAATTACATGGCGTTTTTACCCT
>JARRJI010000297.1:0-6820 GCA_037379595.1 Acidobacteriota bacterium
TTCGGCAATCAACCAGATGGCCTGCTCCCAGCTGACGCGCCGGAAGCCCTTGTTGCCCCTCTCGCGCACCATCGGCACCGCCAGCCGCCCGAGTTCGCGCAGGGACTGTTCGCGCCGCCCCAGCAGCGGTCGGACGTTTTCCAGCAGGCGCCAGTCCATGGCCGGCATGGTGTTCAGCCGCAGCAGGCGCAGCCGTACGGAGCACAGGTGGATGCCGCTCATCGTCCAATCGCGCAGGCCCTTTGTGCCCAGCGCGCAGCCGTCGCAGCAGCCGTCCCTGAGAATCCGCCACGCGTAGCCCAGGCTGTCGCGGTTCTCCCAGACGGCCTCGAGGATGTCCCGGTAGCCGTTGGGGTGCTGCCGGTTGAGGCCGTAGGGCACAAGGCTCACCCACTCTTTCGGATTCCATCCCTTCAAGGCTTTTGTTCCCATAGGCTTGCCCGGATGTCTGCTCATTAAACCATAAATTTGCGGCGAGTGCACTGTTCAAGGCGAGAATCGTGCCTTTCGGGCGGTTCGGCTCCCCCCGCATCGCGGCAGGAAGTCATGCGCTTGTTTCCCGTTTACCATCCGATGGTCTTTTATTTTCAACACGATGACCAACTTTGTCTTCTAACGAAGCATTCTTCTTTCTCTTCATAGGGCCTCAAAATTGCCTTCGATGCGGGTCGTACTGTAGCAGCGGTCCATGGTCGTCGGGTCTTGCTTAGTGAAGGGCCGGCGATCATCGATCGCTGCTACAAGGATCCGGCCCTGGGGAGCGATTTGAAAACGCTCATTTGAAATGGCTGGACGGGCCGGCATGGGGCGTGGGTTGGTAGGGGGCCCTTTGGTCCAGGTTTTGTCTCTGCTGGCGGGGGCCGAGCCCTCCCCTACCAAACCCCGATCGGGAACACAAGAGCCCGATCAATCGGCCCGGCGCTCCGGTCCACCCTTTCTCCTCGGCGAGGGCAGTTCCATCGAATACGGCGTAAGTGAAGGGATCGACGACGGTGATGGCCTTCATCCAATCGGGGAAAGCCTTGATGGGATAAACCGCGCCGCTGGGAAAGAAAAGCAGGGTGTTGAGCACGCCGAACGTGGCGCGGGGCACCAGCGGATCGCTGACGCGCACCATCATCAGGAACATCATGCTGATCAAGGCCATCGACGTCGCCAGGATTACGACCGTCAGGCGCACCAGCCGGGCCAGGGAAAGCGGGTCGGGAATTCCGGCCAGCAGGGCTCCCAGGGTGCTCAAGACCAGGCCGGCCATGATGCCTTTGATGGCTCCGGAAACGTTGAAACCCATAATCAGCTCAAACTTGGAGATGGGCGTGACCAGGTAGCCTTCGTGCAGGCCGCGGGCCTTGTCATCGATATAAATAATGCCTCCGCCGATCATGGCGGAAACGAAAACGCCCATCACCACCATTCCGGACAGCAGGTACTGGATGTAAGGCACGTAGGGATAAATTTCCACCACCTTGAGCGTGGCGCCGCCGGGCACGCGGGATTCAACCTGGGGCTGGTTGAACGCGCCGACCAGCTCGGTAAAAGCGCCTTGCAGCGCGCTGGTGATAAAGTTGTCCGTATTGTCCTCGATCAGGGCAATCTGGGGAGCGTGCTGCTCCAGAACCTCGCGCGAAAAGTTGGGCGGAATTTCCAGCACGGCATTGATGCGGCCTTCCTTCAGGTCCTGGATGGCGTGCTGCGGATCGTTGTAACTGACAGTGTCGAAGGTCTGCGCATTGGCGGCAATAGCTCCGAACATCCCCCGCAGCTTCACCGTTTGCAGGCCGTGGTCCTGGTTGACCACGCCGACGGTGAGGTGCTTGACTTTCCCGCCGAAGGCATAGCCCAGGATGACCAGTTGCACCAGCGGGAAGATGAGAGACACGATCAGCAGAGCCGGGCTGCGAAAATACTTCCGGAGATCACGTTCAATGATGGCTGCAATGCGGTTCATAATCGTTCTGCCCCGTGAGTTCGGCTGCTCCGGCCTGAAGCCGCGTTATCGCGGAGGCATCAGGCTTGACTCGAAAGAGCGTTCCTGCAACTCGTCGCGGAGCTGGCGTCCGGTGTAGTGCGTAAAGACGTCGTCCAGAGTGGTGCTTTGCACGGAGAGCGAAGACACCTCGATCCCTGCACGCCGCGTCGCCTCCACCAGATCGACCGTGGTCCTGGAACCGTTCTGTGAAGCGATGCGAAAAATATGGTCGTGCTCGACAACGCTTCCAACATCCCGGAGGCCCTTCAGTGTTTCAAGCCAACCCTCCGGAATTGAAGAGAAGCTCACTTCCAGAAAGCCCGCGGCCGGAATCGATGCCTTGAGCTTCATCGGCGAATCGAGAGCCACCAGCTTTCCGTGGTCCACAATCGCGATGCGGTTGCACAGGCGGTCGGCTTCGTCCATGTAGTGCGTGGTCAGCAGGATCGTCAGGTCGTGCTGCTTCTTGATGTTGATCAGCATCTCCCAGACGGCGATCCTCGAGGTGGGGTCCAGGCCCGTGGTCGGCTCATCCAGGAAAAAGATCTTGGGCTCGTGGACCAGGCCGCGCGCAATTTCCAGCCGTCGCCGCATACCGCCGGAAAGATTCTTGACGGGATGCTTGGCCCACTTTTCCAGTTCCACCGCTTTCAGCAGGGCGCTGACGATGTGCGAACGCCGGCTGCGCGACACGCCGTAAAGCTTGGCAAAGATGTTCAGGTTCTCCTCGGCGCTCAGATCAAGGTCGGAAGTCATGGCCTGGGGAATAACACCAATGCAGTTCCGCACCTTGTTCTGCTCGTGGAGGATGTCGAACCCGTTCACCATCGCACTGCCTTCAGTGGGCGGAATGAGGGTGGTCAGCATGCGGATCAGGGTGGACTTGCCGGCGCCGTTCGGGCCCAGCAATCCGAAGATTTCGCCCTCTTCCACGGAAAAGGTGAGTGCGTCAACAGCCGTAAAGCCGTTGAAGCGCTTGGTCAGCTTTTCAACGTCAATGGCGTACATCGGAAAAATCCTTTGCTGCGCCCCGCCAGCGGCCCCCCGCGCCCGGCAATCGCTACTAATCGCCCTCGTTGATGGGCACGGTGACAAAGGCCGTCAGCCCCGGCGCAAGCCTGCGGTCCTTGTTATCCACGCGCAAACGAATCTGAAACGTTTTGATGTCGCGCTTGGTCCGGCTCACGTCGCGCTGCGTGGCGTACTCGGCGTCAACTCCGCGGAAATAGACGGTGCCGGTCCGCTCCATGCCGCCCGGAAAACGGATCGGCAACTGCTCGCCAATGCGGATCTGGTCGATGTTAGTCTCCGGAACGTCGGCACGCACCCAGAGCTTGTCCGGGTCATACATCACGATAATGGGCTGGGCCGGATTCACCACCTCGCCGGTGAGCGCCGCCCGCAAAGTGACCAGCCCGTTGATGGGCGAGCGGATTTCGGTGTAGTCCAGCCGGGCCTGGGCCGCCTGGTCCTGCGCGCGCGCGGCGGCAAACTGATGCTGATTGGCGGCCAGCTCGCGTTCGCGGACAGTGATCTGCTCGGCGTTCGAGCGGGCCAGCGCCAGGGCGGCTCGCGCCGCCTGCACCTGCTTTTCGAGCGCTTCCACGTTCGCCTCTGCCGTCTGCAGATTGGTCTGTGCCTGGTCCTGGCTCTGCTGCGAAACGATCTTCTGCTCAAACAGGCGGTCCGTGCGCTTGAAGTTCAACTGCGCCAGCTCGAGATTGGCCTTGGCCTGCTTCAACTGGGCCTCGGTGGCCGACAGGTTGGCCTCCGCCTGGTGAATCTGATCGCGCGTCTGCAACTCCTGATACCGCAACGAGGCGCGCGCCACGGCCACCTGGGCGTCCGCGCTCTTCATCGTGGAAGAGTAGTAGGCCTGGTCGGCCTGCAATTCCTTGGGAACAATCGTGGCCAGCAACTGCCCCTGGGTCACCGACTCACCTTCCTCGACCAGGACCTGCTGCAACCGGCCGGCGATCTGCGAACTGACGGCGACTTCGTCCGCGTCCACCAGGCCGGTCAGAACCATGCCCTTGGAGGGCGGGCGCGTGACCACATACACGACAACGCTGGCCACCACCGCCAGGATCAGAATCACCAGAAATAGTTTGCGAGTCATGCGGAACCTGCCCTACCGTTTGGGAAAAGCGCCCGGCTGACAAAATTCAAAACCTCTTTCTTCCTCTTGGCCAGCTGGGATTTCTCATAAGGATCTTTAATAATGCTAACCGCCTTCAGCAAGGGCGCGGCGGCAAAATAAAAGACCGTCAGCGCCACCAGCGAGATGGCCGTGTGCGTGCTGTCTGAAGCGCAAAGCTCACCCGCGCGGATGCCCTCTTCGATGACCGCCTGAAACTTCTTCGCGACGGGCGCGACGTACTTCCGCCGGACCTGCATGAAGGGGCGCTCTTCGGACATCATGAATCTTTGGAACAGCCGGGGGTAATTCTTGCGCGCCGCGATGAAATCAAAATGCATGCCGACGTAGTGCAGCACTTTCTCCCGCACGGGTTCTTCGCTGGAAAGAATGGCGAACGCCTTCTCGTGGAAATCCTTCAGGTGCTCT
This sequence comes from Acidobacteriota bacterium, assembly GCA_037379595.1. GTDB lineage: Bacteria > Acidobacteriota > Terriglobia > UBA7540 > UBA7540 > SCRD01. The sequence continues at coordinate 4,536 of JARRJI010000297.1, forward strand.
TCGATCACCGCAACAAAGAGCGCGTCCTTGCTCTTGAAGTAGTAATAGATGAGGGCCTTGTTGACCCCGGCGGCCACGGCAATGGCGTCCGTGCGCGCGCCCGCCAGCCCCTGCTCGGCAAAGATGTGCTCGGCGGCGCGCAGGATGGCCGCACGCGTCTCGGGACGTCCTGTCGTGCGCCGGGCTGGTGTCTTCTCGGCCATAGGATCGCCTTTTAACTATCTGGTTAGTTAAATAACATGAGGGCGGTTGGAATGTCAAGGGCGGTTTCGTAGCGCCGGGCTTTACGCCCGGCATGCCACCCTGAAGGGTGGCGCTACAAACGCATTTCTGAGCGCGAGGCTATTGGCTGTAATCGTATCGGGTGCGCTGTTTTTCGCGGTGGCGTTCGAGGGCCAGTTCGATCAGCCGGTCGAGTAGCGCAGGATAGGGCAGGCCCCTCGCCTCCCACAGCTTGGGGTACATGCTGATGGGCGTAAAGCCGGGAATGGTATTGACTTCATTGACGAACAAATTGCCGCTGGGGCGGTCGAGCAGGAAATCGACGCGCGCCATGCCTGCGCAATCGACGGCGCGGAAAGCCTCGAGGGCCATTTGCCGCACGCGGCGCGTCTCGGCGCGGCCGAGCTTGGCAGGGATCACCAGCTCCGAGCCTTCCTTCACGTACTTTGCTTCGTAATCGTAAAACTCGTTTACGGGAAGAATTTCGCCCGGCACGGAGGCTTCCGGCTGGTCGTTGCCCAGCACCGAGCATTCAATCTCGCGGGCGTCGAAACCCTTCTCGACAATGACCTTCCGATCGTAGCTGGCTGCGAGATCGAGCGCTGGGGCAAGCTCCCTTCGATTGTGAACCTTGCTGATGCCCACCGACGAGCCGAGGTTCGCAGGCTTGATAAACAGCGGATAGCCGAGCTTCGATTCAATCAGCCTGCGCAGCCGCGCCGGGCTCTGCTCCCACTCGCCGCGCAAAACCACGACCCATTCCACCACCGGAAGGCCCGCGTCGCGGAAAAGGCGTTTCATCAGGTCCTTATCCATGCCGGCCGCCGAGCCCAGCACGCCCGCGCCCACGTAAGGAATTCCGGCAAGTTCGAACAATCCCTGGACGGTGCCGTCTTCGCCAAACGTGCCGTGCAGAACGGGAAAGATCACATCGATATTCGGCAGTCGCTTTGCTCCGGCCTTCGCGTCACGAGCGATAAACTTTGGCCCGGAAGGTTCCACCGAAGGAATGACCGGAGTGCCTTTTTTGAAAACCTCGGTGAGCGGCCGCAACGCGCCGGAGCCAAAACGATGACCGACGCGGCGGAAACCAGCGAGACTTCGTGCTCGCCCGAGCGCCCGCCAAACAGAACTCCTACTCGAATGCGTTTCTTCACAGAATCTTCTTTCCCAGCGCCGAAGCCGCCAGCCCCACGGCCAGAATCGCTGTCCGGTTGAGGACGTCGATCATGGGATTTATTTCCACCACCTCGAGCGCCAGCATTCTTTTGGTGTCGGCAATCATTTCCATGATCAGGTGGGCTTCGCGGAAAGTGATTCCGCCGCGCACCGGCGTGCCCACGCCCGGAGCCTCATGCGGATCGACCACGTCCATGTCAAGCGAGACCACAAAACCCGCCGTGCCGTCGGTGGCAGCCGCGATGCTCTTTTCCATGATCGCACGCACGCCGTATTCGTCAATGTCGCGCATGGTGAAGGCGTGAACGCCGGAATCCTTCACCAGGCGGCGCTCGCGGCTGTCGAGGTCGCGCAGGCCGATCAGGGCACAGTTGCGCGCCTGCAGCTTGGGCGCGTAACCCCAGATGTGCGTCAGCTCTTCCGGGCCGAAACCGAGCGAGGCGGCAAACGGCATGCCGTGGATGTTTCCGCTGGGACTGGTTTCCGGGGTGTTCATGTCCGCATGGGCGTCAATCCAAATGCAGCCGATCGACTGGTTGCTGTCGTGGTAGAGCTTCGAAACGCCCGCCTGCGTACCCACCGCAATCGAGTGGTCGCCACCCAGCGAAATCGGAAACCAGCCGTCCTTGACCGCCTGGTAGACGCGCTCGGCGGCCTCGCGGCTGGTCTCGGCAATCTCCTTCAGATACTTGGCGCGCTTGTCGCCAAAGTGCTGCTCCTCGGCAATGTGCACGTGGATGTTTCCGGCATCCTCCACGTGATGGCCAAGGCCCCGCAGAGCGGAATTCAATCCCGCCGCCCGCACGGCCGACGGCCCCATGTCCACGCCCCGCCGCGCCTGTCCCAGATCAAGAGGTATTCCAAGAATGCGAATGTTCATAGTA
>JARRJI010000298.1:0-4914 GCA_037379595.1 Acidobacteriota bacterium
GCTTTTAATCGAATCCTCGCGGGGGCGGGCCTGGGCAGCGTCAGTGCGCCTTCCCTTCTCTCGGCCGCTTCGCTAACGCCGGCACAAGCTGGATCAAGCACAGTTCCCTACAAGATTTCCATCATGTTGTGGACGGTGTTTCGGAACCTGCCTTTCGAAGAGCGACTGGAAAAGGTCTCCGAAGCCGGATTTCACGCCGTCGAACTGGTCGGCGAATTCGAGAAGTGGTCAGACGCGGATTACCACCGCTTTAACCGGAAGAAGCGCGAATTGGGTATCACGTTTGACGCCACGGCGGGGCTCAAGCACGGCATTGGAAATCCTGAAGAGCGCGAAGCCTTCCTGAAGGATCTGCGCGCCCTGATGACCGTGTGCGACAAGCTGGAGTGCCCGCACATGATCGCCCTGTCAGGAAACATTGTCCCGGGGCTCTCCCATGATGAACAGCACGCCAGCTGCATTGAGGGCCTCAAGCGCGCGGCCGATCTCGTGGAGGGGAAGAACTTCAAAATCTTTGTGGAGAGCATCGATCCCGAAGAAAACCCGAAATACTTTCTGACATCGGTGGCGGAGGGATTTGAAATCATCAAAGCCGTCAACAGCCCGCAGGTGAAATTTCTCTACGATTTCTATCACGAGCAGATTGCCGAAGGGAACCTGATTGAGAAGCTGGAGAAGAACATTGACCTGGTCGGCCTATGCCACATCGCCGATGTTCCTCATCGCCATCAGCCGGGGACTGGAGAAATCAATTACACCAACATCTACAGGAAGCTTGTCGAGCTCCACTTCGATCGTTACGTCGCCATGGAGTTTCTCCCCACGGGCGATCCCGTTAATGTCCTGCGCACAGCTCGCGAACAGGCAGAGCACGTTGTTGCTTGACGCATTCCATCCTGCGTCTCGTTTGTCATTGCGAGCGCAGCGAGGAATCTGCTTTCCCTCTAGAGAGCGAGCATAGCAGACCCTTCACTCCGCTCAGGATGACATTATCCGAAGATATTACCGGCGCCCGCTCTTACAGCGCCGGATTCTTGTACTTCACCGGCGGAGCCACCTTTTCGGGGCCGTTGGTCGCCCGAAGGAAGTCGAAGTCGCAGCCTTCATGGGCCTGTAGAATATGGTCGAGGAACATCTTCCCGTAACCGCGAATGTAATGCGGGTGCGGCGGCTGCCAAGCCTTCAGCCGCTTCTTCATTTCGGCCTTGGAAACCTTCACTTCCAGCCTTCTCCCGGGGACGTCGAGTTCAATCCAGTCGCCGTTCTTAACCACCGCCAGCGGACCGGCCACGGCCGACTCAGGCGAGACGTGAACAACCATAGTGCCGTAACTGGTGCCGCTGATCCGCGCGTCGCTCAGTCGAACCATATCGCGGACGCCAGCTTTCAGCAGCTTGGCGGGAATGGGCAGATGGCCCCATTCGGGCATGCCCGGAGCGCCTTTCGGGCCAGCGCCTTTCAGCACCAGTACGCTTGATTCGTCCACCGCCAGTTTGGGATCGTCAATTCGGTTGATCAGGTCGAGGTTGTTTTCAAACACCACGGCCCGGCCTCGGTGCTTCGCAAAATGCGGAGAGATGGCCGATTGCTTGATCACCGCTCCCGCGGGCGCCAGATTGCCCCGCAGAATCGCCGTGCCGCCCTCGGGGCGCAGCGGCTCATCCAGCGCCTTGATCACTTCCCGATTGAAGCACGCAAATTGGGCAAGATTTTCAGCCACGGGTTTGCCCGTCACGGTCACCGCCCTGCTGTTCAGCAGTGGCAGGATCTCCTTCATCAGCGCCGCAACCCCGCCCGCATAGCTGAAGTCTTCCATCAGGTAGCGGCCGGAGGGCCGAACATTTGCCACCACGGGAGTGGTACGCGAAAGCTCGTCAAACTTATCAAGCGGCAAGTCGAGGCCCAGCCGCCCGGCGATTGCCACCAGGTGAACGATAGCATTGGTCGAGCCGCCAATCGCCATATCAACCCGGATGGCGTTCTCAATTGCCTGCCGCGTCATGATATGGGAAGGACGCAGGTCCTCGTAAACCATCTCCACGATACGCGCTCCGCTGCGCTCAGCAACCGCCAGCCGCCGCGAATCGGAGGCAGGAATGTCCGCAGAGCCCGGCAGCATCATACCCAGCGCCTCAGCCACACACGCCATCGTGGACGCCGTTCCCATCACCGTGCAGTGCCCTGCGCTTCGCGAAATGCAGGATTCCACCTCGCACCACTCTTCCTCGCTCAGGCGGCCCGCGCGGACTTCCTCCCACATGCGCCGGATGTCGGTGCCTGACCCCAGTTCCTTGCCGCGCCACATTCCACGCAGCATCGGCCCGCCTGTCACCATAATGGCAGGGATGTCCGAACTGGCCGCGCCCATCAACTGCGCCGGGGTCGTCTTGTCGCAGCCCGCGAGCAAAACCACGCCGTCCAGCGGATAAGAGGTGATACACTCCTCGACGTCCATAGCCATCAGGTTGCGATAGAGCATGGTGGTCGGTTTCATCAGCATTTCGCCGAGCGAAATGGTCGGGAACTCCAGCGGAAACCCGCCCGCCGCCCAGACACCCCGCTTCACAGCTTCCGCCACCTGACGCAGGTGCGCGTTGCAGTTGTTCAGCTCGCTCCAGGAGTTGCAGATCCCGATGACCGGTTTCTCCTGAAAAACACGCTCGCTGAAGCCCTCCGCGCGCAACCACGCCCGGTGGGCCATTCCCCAGCGGTCATCCTTGCCAAACCAGGCACTGCTGCGAAGTGGGGTGCGGTTCTTTGCTTTCGTCGTCATGTACGTATCCCTTCCCGGCCAAGCCGTTCACTCTGAATAGTTGCATCCTTCCACGCTGTGGGTACTATGATACAGCAACAGGATACTGCATAATCAAAGAGTCGCGAATGGACCCGCGCTGCAGGGAGGACCTTCACAAGTGGATGCCGAAAACCGGGGTTTGACTGGGAAAAGTTCAAGAAGAGTGTTGGACAGAAGAGAGTTCATCGAAACCTGCGCATTGGCTGTTGGATTTGATGTGCTCAGGCCGCGATTCCTGTGGGCTGCGGGGAACGCTGCAGCGCCCCCGCCGGGAAAAGCACCGCACACATTCGGGTGGAAGCAGGAGCAATTCCTGCTGGACGACAAGCCTTTCCAAATCCTTTCCGGCGAGATGCACTATGCGCGAATTCCTCGTGCTTACTGGCGCGACCGGCTGAAGAAGCTGAAGAGCATGGGCCTGAACACCGTCTCCACGTATATGTTCTGGAACTTTCATGAGCCACGGTTGGGCGAGTTCGACTTTACGGGACGGCACGATGTGGCCGCGTTTGTGCGAACGGCGCAGGAGGAGGGCCTTTGGGTCATTTTACGGCCGGGGCCTTATAGCTGCGCGGAGTGGGATTTTGGCGGCTTCCCGGCCTGGCTGCTGGCCACGGCGGACATCAAGGTCAGAAGCTCCGATCCTCGATTCCTCAAGGCTGCCAGGCGATACATGCTGCATGTTGGCGTCGAGCTAGCTCCGCTCCAGATCACGCACGGCGGTCCCATCATCATGGCGCAGGTGGAAAACGAGTATGGATCGTTTGGCAGTGACAAGGTTTACATGAACGCGATTCGCAAGATGATTATCGACGCCGGTTTTAACGTGCCGCTCTTCACCGCTGACGGGCCGCTGCCTCGCATGCTTTCAGGTGGAACGCTTCCCAACGTCCTCTCGTTCATCAACTTTGGCTCCAATCCCGCCAAACAGTTCGACCTTTTTGCAGAGTTCCGCCAGAACGTGCCGCGCATGTGCGCTGAGTTCTATCCCGGCTGGTTTGACCACTGGGGCGAGATCCATCACCGGGGAAACAATCAGAACCTGATGGAGGGAGTCCAGTGGATGCTTTCGCACGACGTCTCGTTCAACCTTTACATGTTTCACGGGGGCACCTCCTTCGGATTCATGAACGGCGCCAACTACGGCCAGGCGTACCAGCCGGACGTCACCAGTTACGACTACGACGCGCCGCTTGACGAGGCCGGGCGGCCGCGGGCAAAGTACTTTGATCTGCAGAAGCTGATCAGGCAGCATTCGCCCGCCGAAAAGCTGCCCCCATTGCCGCCTCCTCTTCCGGTGATTGAAATGCCCAGGTTCGAATTGACCGAATCGGCCTCTCTGTTTGACCTGCTCCAAAATCCTATCCGCACAGAAAACCCGAAAGCGATGGAGTTCCTGGGCCAGTCGTATGGCTTTACCCTTTACCGTTGGTTCGTCGAGCGGCCAACCACGGGCAAACTGCAAATCACGAAAATGAGTGACTACGCCGTGGTTTACCAGGGACAGGACAAGCTTGCGGAGTTGGATCGCCGTTTCAAGCAGGATTCGGTCGATCTGGAACTGGCTCCGGCCCAGCCGCTCGATATCCTGATCGAAAACATGGGCCGGATCAACTACGGTCCGCATATGGTCAACGACCGCAAGGGAATCACCGAAAAGGTCACGCTGAACGGTGAAGAGTTGAAGAATTGGCAAATCTATCCGCTTCCCTTGAGCAACCTTTCAGGGCTGCGCTTTTCGCCGAAGAAGAAACGAGGGCCGCGATTTTATCGAGGCACCTTCCCGATAGATTCAGTGGGTGACACGTTCCTCGACATGCGAGGGTGGGGCAAGGGTCATGTCTGGGTGAATGGCCATCACCTGGGCCGCTACTGGAAAATCGGACCCCAACAGACCTTGTTTCTCCCCGGTGCATGGCTCAGCACCGGTGCGAATGAAATCATTATCCTCGAAATCGAAGAAGGCGGAGCCCAGTCGGTCCAGGGGCTCAAGAACCACGTCTACGAAACCCTGGAAACCGAATAGCGCGGAATTCTGCTGCAGCGGTGGTATCCTCGCCGCCACTTCTTGCCCGACGCGTAGGGTCACGGATTCATCCCTGCCACAAGGCCTCCCACCC
>JARRJI010000299.1:0-4903 GCA_037379595.1 Acidobacteriota bacterium
TTTGCGCCACTCCAGTCACATGGCCCAAAGCCCAGCCCGGCGAGCGAGAATCCTGCAGAACGAATATCCAGGAGAAAAATTGTTAAGCCAAACGGCTAGGGGGGTCCATTGAAAGCATTGGCAATCTGGGGATTCGTCATCGTGTTGATCGCCGGTCTGCTGAACGGCAGCTTTGTGGTGCCGATGAAGCGCATGACCCGCTGGAAGTGGGAAAACACCTGGCTTGTCTACTCTGTTGTAAGTCTGTTGATTGTTCCCTGGGCGTTTGCGTTGATCACTGTGCCGCACCTCGGCCATTTTTTCTCAATCGCCTCTCCCGCCGTTGTGCTGAAGGTTCTGCTCTTTGGTTTTGGTTGGGGAATCGGCTCGGTGCTGTTTGGGTTGGGCGTCACCATGCTGGGCCTGGGGCTTGGCTATGGAATCATTCTGGGGATTATTGCCACGGTGGGTTCCATGCTGCCGTTCGTAATTCTCCACCCGGGGCGAATCTGGACTCCGCAGGGTTATGCCCTTTTTGCCGGGATGTTTCTGGTGATTGCCGGCATCGCCTTCTGTGCCAGTGCCGGACGCATGCGTGAGCGGTCGGTATCGCCAAAGGCCGGAGAAAAGCGCCCGGCTTTCGTGGTGGGCTTGATCATCTGCATTCTGGCCGGTGTGTTTTCGGCCATGCTGAACTTCGGCTTCGCTTTCGGCGCCCCGATGCAGCAACAGGCTATTGCCGCAGGAATACCGCCCGCGATGGCGGCCAACGACCTTTGGGCGGTGATCCTGACCGCCGGCTTTGTGGCCAACGGCGCGTACAGCGCTTACCTCTTGACGAAAAACCGGAGCTGGCATCTATTTGCACCCGGTTCGGCGTCGGTGGCCTACTGGCTGGGCGGCAGCCTGATGGGCGTCCTCTGTTTTGGCAGCTTTGTCGTTTACGGCATGGGCGCCATCGCTTTGGGACCTCTTGGAGCCATTGTCGGCTGGCCACTTCTGATGTCGATGAGCCTGATGACCGCAAATGGCTGGGGCTATTTCACTGGCGAATGGCAAGGCGCAAGCCGCCGTTCCTACCTTTATTCCCTGGCCGGCGTCGCTGTGCTGATTGTGGCGATTGTTGTGATCTCATTCGGCAACCGGTGAATGCCGTCAATCCCGGGTAAGCCAACTGCAGGTGCAATGTTATTCCACAATCAGACTTACGGAGCCATGCTTCAAGTCCGGGATCGGACTGGTTCCTTACCGCAGTTGTAACGTATGGAAAAGCTGTTCTGTAAAATCCGTCATATCTTTCCAGTGTGGAGATGTTCGAAATGAGAAACCGCAGCAACCGGCGTGATTTCATGAAACTGATGACGGCATCCGGGCTTGTCCCGGCATTTGCGGAAAGTGCAGGATCCCCATTAGGCGAAAGCTCGATGGGAAATGGCTCCCAAGCCCGGGTTGAAAAATCGGGCATTCATAGGCAACGCCTCATAGTCCTTACGGACATCGGGGCCGACCCGGACGACACGGAAAGCACCTGCCGGCTGCTTCTGTATTCGAATGTCATCGAGATCGAAGGCCTCATTGCAACCACCTCCATATGGAGGCCGAAGCCCATGCCGGAATTGATTCGACAGGTCATCCGCGCTTACGCCAAGGTTCAGGGCAATTTGCTGAAGCACGAGCCAAACTTCCCTCCGGCCGAAGCTCTCCAGGCGCTCGTTAAGCATGGCCTGGCTGAGTACGGGATGAAGGGAGTCGGTGCCGGCAAGGATTCAGAGGGGTCCGACTGGATCGTTCAGACCCTGGAGAAAAACGACGATCGCCCTCTCTGGATAACGGCCTGGGGAGGGGCCAACACACTCGCACAGGCGCTTTACCGGCTGCGGGTCACCAAAACGGCTGCGGAGCTCAATCGTCTGGTCGCCAAACTCCGGGTCTATACGATCTCTGACCAGGACGACAGCGGCCCGTGGATTCGGAGGAACTTCCCCAAGCTCTTTTACGTTGTCAGTCCCGGTGGCGACTATGGCGCCGCCACGTGGGAAGGAATCAATACCGTCGTTTCCGGGATCGACAACACGACCATCAGCAACAAGTGGCTCGCGGAGCACATTCAACAGGGACATGGGCCGCTCGGAGCCGCATATCCGGATGTCGCCTACGGTATGGAGGGCGACACGCCATCCTGGCTCGGGCTGATTCCCAACGGCCTGAACGACCTTGAACATCCCAACTGGGGCAGCTGGGGCGGACGCTACGAACTGTACCGACCGGACATACCCGTCACGGATCCAAAAACCTTCGTCGGCGGCGTTCCAATCGGACAAGAGACGCGTCCCATCTGGACGAATGCGATTGACAACTACACGCCGCCGGTCATGGGCGAATATGGAAGGGCAATTCATCCGGGCGATAAGTCATTCAAAGGCTACAAAGTCACGGTCTGGCGGTGGAGGGACGACTTCCAGAACGATTTTGCGGCGCGCATGGATTGGACGACAAAACCATACCAGGAAGCCAACCATCCTCCCGTCGTTGTCCTGGATCAGCCCGCCGCGATCACGGTCCGATCCGGAAAGCACTTTGGGCTCAGCGCACACGCAACCGACCCTGATGGCGATAGCCTGACGTACTACTGGTTCCAATACCCTGAGGCGGGGTCCTACAAAGGACGGGTCGAGACAGGCGCAGAGGATACGGCTGGCGTCTATTTAACCGCCCCGAAAGTCAATAAACCGGAAACCATTCACTTCGTCCTCAGGGTCACCGACAAAGGCAGCCCGCCATTATCGCGCTACAAGCGGGTCATCGTGACAATGACCCCGTGACCATCAGGAAGAGGTCCACATTGCCCGGCTAACAAGTACGCCCACGCAAATCAGAAGGAAATTGAGTTCCATCAACACAAGAACGCGCATACCATGTTCTAAATCGATCAAAGAAGCTGGAGGTGTCGGTATGGCAATTTCCAGGCGCGCTTTTTTAGAAGCGGCAGTTTCGACAGGCGCAGGGCTTACCGTTTCCTGCTCTGCAAAAAAGGAAACTCCATCTGCAGCGAAGGCCGAGGCGGAAGTCGTTCCTGCCCCGAAGGGCGATTGGATGGCGGCTACGCCGGCGAGTACTTACCGGGCCTACCGTTCGAAGCCGGCCCAAACGGCGGACGCTCCCACGTGGGTCCAGATTGACCTGGGCACGAGCCATCCGATTGATAGCGTCAAGGTTTATCCGGCGAACGAGAGGCTCTACCCGGGACGCGACGAGCATTATGCAGGTGAAGGATTCCCCTTAAGATTCAAGATTGAAGTGTCAGATTCCCCAGCTTTTCGAGACGCCAGAACAATCGTGGATCATACCGCTGCCGACTATCCCAATCCTCACGGCACAATACAACAGTACAGCGCGGGAGGAGTGCAAGGGCGCTATTTGCGTCTTACGGCGACGCGACTGATGAACATTGCTGGCAGAAGAACAGCAACTGACCCGAGAGCCGGTTATCACCTGGTGCTGGCGAAAATAGGTGTCTACTCCGGCGGAAAAGAGATTGCTGCCGAACGTCCGGTTACCGTGGACGGAACTTACGGAAATGACGACGACGTTGCGCAAATAACCCGGCCCGAACGCGCGGGCGGGGAAGTCGTCTTCATAAACAATCCGGGCAACGTTACACAGGCGAGCACTTGGAAGCCGCCTGCTTACAAGGCCAGGAAACCACTCAACGGCGTCAGCCTGAATGGCGGCGTTTTCCATGCGGCCATGGAAAACAACATCGACTATCTTTTGAATTCCTACACGGTTGACGAGCTGCTGCGCCAGTTCCGCGAGCGGGCAGGGATTCGGAACCCGCCCGGCCTGCCGAAACCGAAGACCAGGTTCTGGGAAGAAGACCTTGCGGGTTCAAACGCCGGCCGGTTCCTGATGGGAGCGGGAAACACCGTGCGATGGATCGATCACCCGGAGCTTCGCCGGCGCCTCAACGCCGTCGTGGACGGCATCGCAAAATGCCGCGAGTCTGACGGCTACATCATGGCCTATCCGAAAGACACGATTTTCTTTTCTGAGCGTGGCGCCTATACGCGCGCGTGGCTGACGCACGGGCTCATCGAGGCGGGGTACGCGGGAAACCAAAAAGCTTTTGAGCTGCTGCGGGGATATTACGACTGGTTTAACCACTGTTCCTACCTGCCCTATATGATGCGTTTTGCCATCCAGGGCGGGCAGGGCATGATCGCCAACACGCGCCTGTACTTCACCCCCGTGGGCAAGCCCGCCGATATTCAGGTGATCCAGCAATATTTCCAGGAGAACTTCTGGCTGGATCAACTGGCTGCCCGCGATGACAGCGCCATCTGGCAATATCCTTATGACCGCCCCCATTGCTATTTGCTCACCGACATCCTGGCTTACCTCGACCTTTACCGAGCCACGGGAGACCCCCGCTATCTCAATGCGGTCAAGGGAGGATGGGATCTCTTCCACAACAAGTGGGAAAACATCGGGGGAACAACTTCCATCATCGAGTATGTTGTCTGCCCGCCGAAGTCCTACCTGCTTCATACAAAGCTTGAAGAGATGTGCGGAAATTCTTTCTGGGCCTTTTTGAATCAGCGCCTCCATGAACTCGATCCGGAAGAAGAAAAATACGTTACTGAGATCGAGAACTCGATTTACAACGCCGCGCTGGCCAGTTTGGCCGGGCCACACGGCTTCCGGTACCACCAGGTTCTCGTTCACGAGAAAGAAAAACCGACGGAGATCAATACCTGCTGCGAAGGGTAGGGCACGCGGCTGATCGGTTCGCTGCCGGAACATATTTATTCGATTGCGCCCGACGGCATATACGTGAACCTCTTTGAGCCTTCGACGATCCGGTGGAAACAGCACGGGCAGGAGTTAGCCCTGAAGATGACCACACGGTTCCCGTTTAGCCCCG
>JARRJI010000300.1:0-4884 GCA_037379595.1 Acidobacteriota bacterium
CAACTACAAAGTGTTCCGAATGCGCTTTGAAGGCTGCCCGAAATGCAAGGGCATCTGGCTGATCAAAGATGAGCTGCGAGAGTTGAAAAACAAAATCCAGCACGGTTCGATGCGCTGGATGAACGATGAAATCGACGCAATCGAAAACACCAGCACCATGGTGACAAATCGCTTTTGCGTGAAGTGCAAGGGCGTCAAGATGGTCTCTGTACTCTTCGGGAAGTCTTCCATCATGGTTGATTGGTGCCCGCGGTGTCACGGGACGTGGCTTGACCGAAGAGAATTCGAATCGTTAACCGACTATTTGCGTAAGGAAGAAGAGGGAATGAAGCCCTCCGAAATAGAGAAAGAGGCCGTAGAGGAACTGAAAAAGGTCTGGACCGGCGGACCGGAAAGCCGGCTGGAAGATCTTCGGGACGCTCTGGATGCCTCTTCGGCTATGCTGAACGCCAGCATATTTGAGCATCCGAAGTTGTTCGCAATACTGCAGACTTTCTATGGCTTGTGATCCAGTAGGCTGAACCACTTTCGGCGTCCGCGAATCATCGGCATCACGAACGAGATTTACCGGCCGGGCTCATTCAACAGCGCCTAAGCGTGCAGCGAAAGGGATTATTCATATTGCCGTCGCGAAGTTATTTTGATTATATTGATTAGCGACAAAAGCTAAACACACACTTTAGATAGCTGCGCCTCCCGGATTCTGGAGACTGGGGGGATGCCGTCGGAGATCTTATTCCACGGGCGCCATCTCCGAATGTTGTAGAATAATTAGTTTATCCGGTCGTCGGCTGGAGGGTCCGGTCGCTTTGGGGGCCAATGGAGCAGACTAGAAAAATGCAAAATCCTCGTCCTATTGTCGTTCTTGATTTCGGATCGCAGTATACGCAGCTCATTGCACGGCGCATTCGCGAGATGCACGTCTATTCGGTGATCGTGCCCTGCCATCTGCCGTTTGAAGATCTCGTCAAGATGAAGCCGCAGGCGATCATCCTTTCCGGTGGGCCGTCTTCGGTTTACGATCCGGATTCACCTACCTGCGACGACCGCGTCTTCCAACTGGGGGTCCCGGTCCTGGGGATCTGCTACGGGCTGCACTTGATGACCTACAAGCTTGGAGGCAAAGTCGAGCGGGCCCGGCGCCGCGAGTACGGGTTTGCCCAGCTTGAAATCAGCCCGCCCAGCGAGTTGTTTGCCGGGTTTGAGTCGCCTCTGCGCGTGTGGAACAGTCACGGCGACCACATTGCCGCACTTCCGCCGGACTTCCGCGTGACGGGGCGCACGGAAAACGCGGTTGCGGCCATTGAGAACGTCAAAACGCGGATGTATGCCCTGGAATTCCATCCTGAAGTCCGGCACACGACTTCCGGAGCGGAGATCCTGCGCCGGTTTGTGGAAGATGTTTGTGGCGCCCGGGCGAACTGGTATCCACAATCCTTTATCGACGGAACCGTCGAACGGATTCGTGCCGAGGTGGGCAAGGAACGCGCCTTGTGCGCGCTATCGGGCGGCGTGGATTCCGCCGTGGCCGCCACGCTGGTAAGCCGGGCCATCGAGGATCAATTGGTCTGTGTTTTTGTCAACAACGGCCTGCTGCGGAAAGACGAATTTGAAGAGGTGACGGCGGCTCTTAAGAACCAGGCACACCTGAACGTCCGCGCTGTGGATCATTCCGCAAGGTTCCTGAAGCGCCTTGCCGGCGTCACGGACCCGGAGCGAAAGCGGAAGATCATTGGCGAAGAGTTTATCCGCGTGTTCGAAGAAGAGGCTCGCGCTCTGGGTGAGCCGCGGTTCCTGGTGCAGGGAACTCTCTACCCGGACGTCATTGAATCCGTCTCGGTGAAAGGGCCTGCGGCCACGATCAAGAGCCACCACAACGTAGGCGGGCTGCCTACAGATCTGACCTTTGAACTGATCGAGCCCCTTCGGGAGCTGTTCAAAGACGAAGTGAGGGAAGTGGGCCGGGAGCTGGGCCTCAGCGACGAGGTCGTATCCCGACAGCCGTTTCCAGGGCCGGGATTGGCTGTAAGAATCCTGGGCGACGTGACCGAGGAACGGCTCCGGATCGTTCGCGAGGCAGACAAAATCGTCGAGCAGGAGGTACGCGCAGCAGGGCTCTACAATGAGCTGTGGCAGTCGTTCGCCGTTTTGCTACCCGTTTCGAGCGTCGGGGTCATGGGGGATGCGCGGACATACGCGTCCACGATCGCCGTACGCGCCGTCACATCCGAAGATGGAATGACAGCCGATTGGGCAAGGATCTCCCCTCCCGTCCTCGAACGAATTGCCACGCGCATCGTGAACGAGGTCGCGGAAGTCAACCGCGTTGTTTACGACATTACTTCGAAGCCCCCGGGAACCATCGAGTGGGAATGATAATCGTTTCCCCCTCCTATCAGCCCTCGCGCGTCCCGCGGAATCCCGAAATGCGAACCGTTCTGGCTAACGGTTTGCAAGCTTTTGAGCCATGTAGAGCAGAAGCCGCCGATCGCGGTCATTGATGTTGCCAATCAGTCGTTTGACTTTTTGGAAGAACCGCGTGTCACGGTCTGCCGGAATCTCCATGGCCAGCTCTTCGGTACTCTTGCGCTGAGTCAGATTTGGGAGGTCCGGTGGTCTCTCCCCCTCGTAAAACAGCTGATAGAGGGGGATCTCCATGGCCGCTGCCATCCTTTCGAGAGTCTCGAGCGATGGTACTGTGTGCCCGTTCTCAACTCTGGAAATGTAGCAACGGAGGAGCCCCGTGCGTTTCTCAATGTCGCCCTGCGAAAGCTTGCGCTCTTCGCGGAGTTTTCTGAGACGTACACCGATAATCATGGGGAGATTGTTTCATAACTTGATAAACTAGTCAATAAAAATGTTTCCGGGGGACGGGTCTTCCGGAAGGCTGTTCCCTGTAACCCGAAAGGCGTTATCCTCGTCATAAGAGACAGGAAAGCGCTACGATGGAAGCTGAATGCCTAACTCTCGTCCAGATGTTAGCAAGGAAGCGGAATGGATCAGACGTTGCCAATCCGGGGACAAAGAAGCATTCGCTCCACTGGTGGATGCTTATCAGCGGCGGACGTTCTCGATTGTTTTCCATCTGGTGCGGCGCAGGAACGATGTGGAAGACATTGTTCAGGAAATCTTCATGAAGGCTTTTGCTGCGATTGAGAGTTACAATTTCCAGTCGTCGTTCGGAACGTGGCTGAATCGGATAGCGGTCAACCACTGTTATGACTACCTGCGCCGGCAGCGATCTTCGCGGGTTACTTACTACTGGGAGATGTCGGAGGAGGGCCAGCGGGAAATTGAGCGACACAGCCGCAGCCCGGAGGAAGGCGGGCTCAACAGCGAGGAGAAGCTGGCGCTTGGCGATCTTGTGACCAAGTTGCTGGCACGGGCTCCGGCGGAAGATCGCGTGATCCTGACGCTGAAGGAAATTGAAGACAAGTCTGTGGAAGAGATTTCAGGAATACTGGGTCTGAAGTTGAGCACGGTCAAGGTGCGTTTGCATCGCGCCAGGAAAAGAATGGTCAAGGATCTGCAAAAATGGGAGAAGGGACGGTGAGCCATGCGTTGTGACGTCGTCCGGCAAATGGTTGAAGAAGGCATCGAAAGACCCCCTGCGGTCCAGGCCCATATGGCTTCTTGCCCGGACTGTCAGGAATACCTGCGCCAGTGGGAGGTTGTCCGAACGGGCCTTGTTGCGCTGAGAGAGAGTGAATTGCCCGAGCCGTCGATCGGTTTCACGACGCGTGTGATTCGCCGCCTGGAGGATGCTTCGACGGAGATTCAGGCCGGGCAGCAGTTCCTCGATCAGATTGGAAGGCGCTTTGTCTACGGGACGTTGATGGTGGCCCTGATGATCCTGCTGGCCCTGGTGATTCCGTCGTCGGGTCCGTACCGGAGTTCCGGGATTTCTGATTCGATTCTTGCGCAGTCTCAGGTTTCGGCCCTGTCGAGCGAACAGATCCTTGGCGTGGACGGGATCGATTCCTCCGATGCTACGGATTCTTCCCCGGCCCCGGCCGTAAACAACAACCAGGGAGGACGAGGTTCCAAATGAGGCGACGTGCCTACGTCTACTTTGTCTTGATCTTTATTCTGGGGATCATGGTCGGCGGCGCCGGAATGTACACCTATGCCTGGTACACAGGCCGCTGGCATCACAGGTTCAGCCGGCATCGGGTGATTAAGTACTTGCAGCAACAGCTCGACCTTTCGCAGACTCAGACGCAGCAGTTGCAGCAGATCTTGCATGAGATGAACCGGAAGGAGACCGAACTGCGAAAGCAGATTGATCCGCAATTTCGGGCCATCCGCGAAGAGGCTCGCAACGAGACGCGAAAGATTTTGAATCAGCAGCAGGTCCAGAAGTTCAACGCCATGGTGAAGAAGTGGGATGAAGCGAGGAGGGGACATGGTCACAGGCGTCCACCACCCCCTCCACCTCCGCCAAGATAAACGCGGACGGGCCGAGCGACTCTCTTCAGCGGGAAAGTAGAATGTAAGAAGAGGAGGGTGTCCAATGGCTTCCATGGCTGTCGGAAGTTTCTTCCGGCGAAGAAAGAAACTTGTATGGCTTGGTGTCCTCGGCCTCGCCGTCCTGTTGACCGTGGGCATGGTCATCCGAGGGCGGTCCGGCGATGCCAGTTATCTGACCGCTGAAGTCCGCCAGGGAGATATTACCGCCACGGTCCAGGCGACCGGGACCATTAACCCCTTAACCACCGTTCCCGTCGGTTCCTACGTTTCAGGCACAGTCAAGTACATTTTTGCGGACTTCAACACCCGCGTTCAGGCGGGCCAGGTTCTGGCTCAGCTTGATCCGGCGATCTACCAGGCCCAGGTTATTCAGGCGCGGGGAAACCTGGCCAACGCCCAGGCAAACGTCAGCAA
>JARRJI010000301.1:0-4879 GCA_037379595.1 Acidobacteriota bacterium
CGAAGCCCAGTCAGGAGTTATCCGGTCAAGGGGCTTCCCCCTGGCCGAAACCGGCGGAACTTGCATCTATTCAGGAGCACGGAGGTTCATCATGTGTCCTGAAAAATCCGAGCTGCAGTCCGCAATTGGAAACTACCTGCAATCGCGCCCGCTGAGAGACCGCTTGCGCACTTTTCTGGCCGGGCGGCGATACCGCGTGGCCGGCCTTGGCGATCGCTCCCGGCCGCTGTATGTGATTGCCTACGGAGTGCGCGATGCCAGGCGCGCCGAAGAACTGGCTCGCGCGCTGGAACGCGACTGGAACGAAGTTCCCGCCTCGTGCCGCGAGACGTACGATGAGATCCTGTTCCGTGCTCCGCAACTGGTGGTAATCCAGCTTCGACGAACCAACGTTTGCGGTTGCCTCGGGCATCGGCACGTCACCGTGAGGGAAGCTCCGTTTACCATGCCCCACGACGCTTTCGGGGGCGAACACGCCGGCGAAATGGACATCGCCTACGAGCGCGTCCTCCACTGGCAGGCGCTGCCGCTGAGTGAAGCGGCTCTGGATGCAAAGTTCCTGCACGGCAGCCGCATGGAGGAATTTCACGCCGCGCAGTTCCGGCTGCGGCTGCTGAGCATCGTTCTCCACGAGACCAACCACCTGGTGTCTCCCAAGGAACCGGAGATTTCTATCCGGGAGCGCAGCGTGGGTTTTTACCGCGAAGCCCTCGCCGCCTATACGGAAAACGCCGTCGCCACCTTGTCTTTCACGATTGACCGCTCTTTCTCCCGTCTGGAATAGATAAATCCTTTCTGGCCGTCCCCCGTTCTTCGGATGACCCGCTTGAATTGCATCAATTGTCTCGACGCGCCGGGCCAAGAGTATTAGAATTTTCGTTTGGGGATGAGAAGAAAATTCGTTATTGCTGGATCGGTTCTGGCTCTGGTCGTATTGGTTGTTCTCGCTTACTTCCTTCGCAACCGTCATCAGAAAGCAACCCGCCCCGTCACCAAGCAGGTCGTCGTCCTGGGCTTCGACGGAATGTCTCCGATTCTCGCCGCCAAGTGGATGCAGGAAGGCAAACTTCCCAACTTTGAACACCTGGCCCAGACGGGAACGTTCATGAAGCTGGGGACAACGAATCCCCCCGAATCGCCGGTCGCCTGGGCGGCTTTCTCGACAGGCTTGAATCCGGGCGGAACGGGAATCTTCGATTTCCTGGCCCGCAATCCCAAGACGTATCTTCCCAGAATCGCCCTGGTCGCCAGGCAGAAGCCCAAGTTCCTGTTCGGCTTGATTCCCATCCGGCCCGCCAAGGTGACCAACGAGCGGCACGGAGTCCCTTTCTATGAGTCGGTCGCCGACGCCGGGTACAAGACCACGGTTCTCCGCATGCCGCTGGAATTCCCGCCCACCCCGGTGCCAGGCGGCAGGCTGCTGGCCGGCCTGGGCGTCCCCGACATTCGCGGGACCTGGGGAACCTTCTTCTACTTCGCTTCCGACCTGCCGAACAAAGAAGCCGGCAACACCGAGTTCGGCGGAAAACTGGTCCGGTTGGATCTCGACGGCCCCAACGCTAAATCCGAAATCTCAGGTCCGGTCAATCCCACGAAAGAGACCTACAGCCGGATTACGATACCGGTCAACTTCCAGGTGGCGCAGGACGGCAAGGCGGTCACCATCCGTCTTGACGGGCAGACCGAAACCGTCGCCAGTCACCACTGGAGCAAGTGGTTCGTGGAGAAATTCCCGGTCAACACATTCATCACGGTCCGCGCCATCAGCCGCTTCTACGTTCTTGAAACGTCGCCAGCCCTGCGCGTCTACATGTGCCCGATGAACATCGATCCGAAGAACCCTGTCCTTCCGGTTTCTTATCCCGCCAATTGGACCAAAGTCCTGGCGCGCCGGTGGGGCTACTTCAAGACGCTGGGGTGGTGGCATGACACCTGGGGCCTGAACGAGAATCGGATCGGCGACGGTGTGTTCATGCAGGATACGTTCCGCACAATGGACAGTTTGACGAAGATTGTGCTCAACCAGCTCGAGAACCGTCCTCCCAGCCTGATGGTCGCCATTTATACCAGCACCGACAGTGTCCAGCACATGTTCTGGCGGCTGACGGATCCCCAAAGTCCGGTGTATAACGCCGAGGAGGCCCGGAAGTACGGCGACGCCATCCTTCGCACCTATCAGGCGTGTGACAAGGTGGTGGGCGAAGTCGAAAAGAGAATGAAGCCGGGCGGTACATTGATCATCGTTTCAGACCACGGCTTCCATGCTTTCAATTACGGCTTCAACACCAACACCTGGCTGGTGAAGAACGGGTACATGGTGCTCAACCAACCCAATGCTGAGGCCAAAGAGTACAATCTGGAGACTCTTTATCGCCAGGGAAACTTCTTCCCTGACGTTGACTGGAGCAAGACGAGAGCTTACGCGCTGGGCCTGGGGCAGATTTACCTGAATATTTACGGGCGCGAACGCTACGGCATCGTAGAGGCGGGCGCCCAGGCTCATCAGTTAGATGAAGAGATCCGAAAGAAGCTCCTTGCTTTCCGCGATCCGCGGACCAACAAACCGGTGCTTGAAGATGTCGAACTGGGAAGCCAGATCGACCACGGCCCGTATGCCAAAGAGGCGCCCGATCTGCAGCTCAACTTCTATCCCGGCTACCGCACCTCGTGGCAGACGTCGCTCGGCGGTGTGCCGCGCGGCCCCGTCGTGGTCCCAAACATGCGGAAGTGGAGCGGCGACCATTGCGCCTCCGACCCGAAAGATACCCACGCCATCCTGTTCATCAACCGCAAGCTCGATTCCTCCGATCCCAGCATCATGGACGTTGCGCCAACCGTCCTCAAGATCTTCGATGTTAATCCGCCCGGTAAGTACGACGGCAAGCCCTGGACCCTGGCGCCACTCACCCAGTCCGAAGCTATGCGCTAAGACCTGGCATTCAACTCTGAAACAGTAGGGGCTACACGCGGCGGCATCCTGAGTTGCTCCGGCTCATCAGGAAGGCAGATTCAAAGCATTTCAGAACGGTTCATGGAAGGCTGGCCCGGGAGGGACGGGCACGCAGGATGTTCTTCGCTTTGTTTCCGGTTTGTTTTTAGGCTAGCCTTTATTTTCAACAATTTGGCCCGCTTTGTTTTCCGGTTTGTTTCCGGTTTGTTTTTTCGGCCATTCTATTTTTTTCAACGACTTAGCCAGCTTTGTTTCTGCTTTGTTTTCGGTTTGTTTTTTGGGGATTTTCCTTTGTTTTCAACAACTCTCCCGCTTTGTTTTTTAAAAATAAGAATTTCTTTGTCCTGCATTTTCGACGTTTTGAAGGACAATCATCGGAATTTGTCCTTTTTTATCAATGAGATAGCCAGTATCGCGAACTGTTTTTGTGCTGCTTCCGCCATTTTCAACCTTCCGGCTTGCGGCAGCCACAGGCCGCGCGCAGAGCATGAAATAAGGCTACCATGCTAGGCCAGATTTGTCAAGAAAAATCCCGCTTGCAGTCTGCCCTGCAAACCGGATTAACGCCAAGCTTCGCCTCGGCGTAAGCATCAAGACGCAGCCCGCTGGATGACCATCACTGTAAGATCGTCGGCAGGGGGAGTGCCTGACGCAAATGCCTTCATGTCCCGTAGGCACGCCGTAATCAACTCCTCGGGAGCAAGCGTCCGGCTCTCCGCGAGGAAGCGTTCCATGTGTTCATCCCCGTACTGCTTCCCTGTTGGATTGCACATTTCTGAAAGGCCGTCGGTGTAAAGGAAAAGACTATCGCCCGGATCGAGATTCGCACTTTGAATTGTGGCGCTTCCTTCGCAAAACATTCCGAGCGGCAAGCCGGTTGAAGGGAGCGCGGCGACTTCGTTCTGTTTCACCACCACCACCGGGCAGTGTCCGGCGTTGACAATTTCCACCCGCCCCGATGACGAGGCGCGGCCTGCGACCATGGTGGCGAACTGTCCAGCCATGACGCTTTCACAGAAGACACGATTCGCCATTAACATCAGCTGATCGAGGGAGAGCCCCGCGTCCCCGGGCCCTGAAGAGCCTGAGGGCTCATCACGCTTCGTCAGTTCTTCGGACGACGCGCCCCGGCTTGTCAGGCTTCGGAAGATGGCGTGCAGGTGTGTCATCAACATCGAGGCCGCAACGCCCTTGCCCGAGACATCGCCCAGGAGGAACCAGATTTCCTCCGTCCCGTTCTTTGAATAAATAAGGTCGCAGTAGTCGCCGCTGACCAGCGCAAAAGGCTGCCAGTGATAATGTAAATCCCAGCCCGCGGCGCGGACACCGTTCGGAGGAAGCAACGTTCGCTGAACCTGCGCCGCAAGCTCCATGTCGCTCTCCAGCGCGCGCTGCTGCTGGACCGTCAGGTGATCCAGGCAGAAGCACACCAGTGGATCGGCCATGAGCCTGTCGGCCTCGATGGGGTCGTGGCACTTTTCACAAATCCCGTACGTGCCGGAGTCCATCCGTTCGAGTGCCGAGTCCACTTCTCGCAGCAGGTGGGACAGCGCGGCGGCCTGGGAAGACCCTGAAACGGCCGTCGCAAGCCTTTTCCGGCGTTCCTCCAGTTGGGTGCGCAGAAACTGATCGCCAATCGTCGCCATAAGCGCCTCCTAGTCATAGGATACGCCTGGAAAATGCGCCTTCCAATCCGGATCTTGCGGCGAGTGGCGCACCCATACCCTGTTGTGCCATGCATGGGGATGGCCGGGCCTGGGCCAGGCTATTCCGGCAGCAGGTGATACCTGACGAAGGCCACGTGGAGGCTGTCAGGCGACCAGGAGGCGACGTTGATAGTTTCCTGCCCGCCAAAGAGGCGTGCGAGCGGCTTGATCTTCTTGTCAGCCATCGACATGATTCGCAATTGCACGTTCTTGTTCTGCGGAT
>JARRJI010000302.1:0-4877 GCA_037379595.1 Acidobacteriota bacterium
GTTGACCGGCGTTTGTGTCATTGATCTGGTCTAGCGCCACGTACCGCGAGCCGGAGTAATCGTGGGTCTGATAGAGCCAGTTGCTCGTTGAATCTGCGGCGTGGCTGAGTTCCTCCTGCGTTGGTCCTCCACCCTTCGGAACGGCGTCCGGGTTTCCCTCAATGCGCAACGGTGGTGGTGCCATTGCCTGTTCATTAGCGGCTCCGAAGCGTAACCGCGTCTTTTTCATCAGCGGCGAGCCCGCGCGAAGAGGAGTGGGTCCCGATCGATATCCATTCTGTTGCAGGATAAACGCCAGCACTTCCGTGTAATCCTCGGCGCTCAGCTTGCCCGGGGCATCCTTCGGCATAGTCGTCCGAATCACGAAGTCCAGATCATCTACGGTGAACTTCGAACTCGCCCACTTTCCGCCTGACGCCCAGGCCCTTGCGAACGCGGGACCGGCCAGTGCCCCCGCGGCTCCCCCTTGCAACTGATCGCCATGGCAGCCTGCGCACCGCACCGCGTAGATCTTTTTCCCCTGTGCTGCTTGTTGTGCGGTGAAGAGCGCCGGCTCCTGTGCTCCCTGGGCAATGACTGCCGTCATCATTCCTGCCATCAGGAGTGTGATTGCACATGCAAAGCAACCGATGATGCGAGTGTTTCTTTTTATGACTCGAAAACGATCCTGACTTCCAGGTAAGCGTTCCCTCATGGATGCCCCCTCTCTAGAGTGAACTTTCCTGCGATAAAGCCGAGTACTAACGAGCTGGAAATGGATAGTGACCTGTTACAGGCACGCGCTGGGTTAGCCGTATCTCAGCCCGGCCTTCTGCAATCCCTGCAACAGCCGCTCGCGAAGCTCTTCATCCGGGATCCACTTCGCATAATCTTCGCGAACATTATTGAGGTCGAGGAAGGTCGGGTTGTATTTGCGGAGCGATTCGACAGCCGCGCGAGCCTCCGTTTGCCGGTCGAGCATGCCGCATGTGGCCACCGTTGCGAGCGCCGCCTTGTAAAACCGCGGCATGTTGATCTTCTTGGCGACTTCGAGCGCCGCCTCGTACTCGCCTTTGCGGTAGTGATCCCAAGCCAAGGTGAAGTAATACCAGCCGGGGTGATGTCGACTGATGTCCATCATCCGCCCGGCCAACGCCACGCCGCGTTCCCAATTGCCCGCTAATGCAATCAGCAATGCCATGTACGCGCAGGTGCTGCCGTTTCGTGGGTTGAGTGAAACAGTTCGCTCCGCGGCCGGGCGAAATGCACTAAAATCGCGCCCAAAGAAATACCCTTCGGCCAATTGTCGCCAGCCTGCCTGGCAGGCTTGATCCAGGTTCACGGCACGCCAGGCGGCTTCCCGCGCGCGCTCCATCGGCTTTTCCCGCGGATTCAACCGGTGGATGTACTCGTGGCTGTACAAAGTAGATAGCGCCGCCCAGCCGTTGGCATGATTGGGCTCGCGCTCGAGCGCCCGCTCAAATCCGGCGCGCAGCCGGGCGTGCTCCTCCGGATTGAGTTGCTGGTCATAGGCAAAAGAGCGCAGCGCGAGTTCGGAGGCGCTCAATTCCTCCACCGGCCGCTCCCGCAGCGGAGCCGCCATGGTGCGGACCAGAACTCCGTGGCCGTCTGCGACGGTGGAGACGATGCGGTCGGTCAGATCGTCCTGAATCTCGAATGCGCTCGACTCGCTGATTTCCCGGTCATACGCCTCCGCCCACAGTTGTGCGCCGGTTGCGGCGTCCAGCAGTTCGGCGCTCACCCGAAGAGCGCGGCCCCGCTTGCGAACGCTTCCTTCTACCACGAAACGCGCACTCAGTTCACGTGCCAACGTGCGCACATCCCCTGTGCGGCCTTTGTAAGCCATCGCCGAGCTGTGTGCCACCACCTGGAGATAGGGGAAGCTCGACATTCCTGCCGTCACATCTTCCGTCAATCCGTCGGCCAGCGTTTCAAGATCTTTGTCTCCACTCGGGCTGCGGAAGGGCAGGACCGCAATCCACAGACTCTGCGCCAGCGCTTGTGAAGAACCTGAGCCCTCGGCAGCGACTCGGGAAGGACCCGGGCCACTTCCGCTGACATGCGTCTCCGGCTTGGGCTGCTCCGCCGCAGGCGCCTTCGTCTCGCCGCCGGGCTCCGGAATTTCCAATCCCGCTTTGCGAAGGCCCTCGACAAAGTGCTCCACAAAAGAGGGCTGAAGCCACTTGCCCAACTCATCCCGAGCTGTCAGGGGGAAATCCGGTTTGATTTTGAGAAGCTCCTTGATGGCCTTCTGTGCCTCATCGATTCGCCCCAGTTGTCCGCAAACGCTGGCGACGGCAGCGTGGTAGTAGAAATAGGTCGGTATATTGATCTTGCGCGCCGCATCGAGCGCCGCCTGGTATTCTTGCTTGAAATAGTTCCCCCAAAATTTCGCAAAGGCGTACCACCCGGGGTGATCTGGATTCAGCGCCATGCCTTCGTCAGCCATCGCCTGCCCGCGGTCCCAGTCTCCCGAATATGCCGTGAGAATGCCGAGCCATCCTTTGGCGCTCCCGTCCAGGGGATTTAGAGCGAGAAGCCGCTCCGTCGCGTGGCGGAAGCCCTGGAAATCCTTCTGGAAAAAGCAAGTCGAGGCCAGGCTGTAATAGCCAAGTTGATTGACGGGATCCAGGGCCAAAGCCCGCTTGGTTGCTTCCGCTGCCCGCCCCAAAGGATCCGGCCGCACATTGAATCCATGCTTGAACTCTTCCAGGTACATCTGCGCCAGCGAAGCCCAGGCGTCGGCGAACTCCGGCGCCTTCTCGACGGCCCGCTCCAGGCAATCGCGGACGCTCTTGTGTTCCTCCGAAGTCAGCAACTGGTGGTAGCTGAATTGCCGCACGACGGCTTCATAGGGAGTCGTGCTCTCAACAGGCTTGCGCCTGACCACCGCCGCCATGGCCCGCGGCAGCGCTCCGTAAGCATCGCCGACCGTCGAAACGATCCTTGCCGTGAGGTCGTCCTGCAACTGGAAGACGCTGGTCTCATTCAGATTGCGGTCGTAATTTTCGGCCCAGACGTTTTCGGAGGTCACAGCATCCACCAGACGTGCGCTGATGCGGACGCTCGACCCGGACTTGCGCACAGCCCCTTCCATCACGTAACGCGCCCCCAGGTCCTTTTGTGCAGAACTGACGTCCACCACCTTTTCGCCGGAGGGCATCGCTGAACCCCGGGTGAGCACATGCAAATACGAAAAACGCGACAGCCCGGTGGTGATGTCTTCCGTCAGGCCGTCGGCCAGCGCGCCGAGTTCCTCGTCGCTGCTCGAAACTTTGAAAGGCAGCACAGCCACCCAGAGTTCCGCGGCGCGGTCGGCGGTGGAGTCCGCGGGCCGGGTGGTCTCATAGACGCCGGGTTCGGCAACTTCCGTGACGGCTGACCGGCCCGAAGTGATGTCGCGCTTCAGCCGCCGCAAATCGCTGAGCAAGCCGGAGGCGTGCTGGTAGCGCAGCCGGGGATCTTTTTCCAGCGACTTGGTGATGATCTCTTCCAGCTTTTGCGGCAGCTTGGGATTCACCCGCGAGGCCGATGCCGGCGAGCGCCGCAGGATGAAGTCGAAGATGGCTGCCGTGGTCTCGCCCGGAAACGGCTGGCTGCGTGTGGCCATTTCATAAAGCACCACGCCGAACGAAAACAGGTCCGACCGCGCGTCGAGTGGTTTGCCCAGCGCCTGCTCCGGCGACATGTAAGCCACGGTGCCGATGGCCGCGCCGGGGCTTGTGAGGTTCGCTTCGACAGCGTCCATGGTGACCGCGCCGGATAGGCCCGCCGAGCCGGATTGCCCCTGCGGCGTGCTTTTGGCCAGTCCGAAATCGAGAATCTTGGCCTGGCCGCGGCTGGTCAGGAAGAGATTGGCGGGCTTGAGGTCGCGATGGATGATGCCTTTCGAGTGCGCCGCATCCAGCGCATCGGCCAGTTGAATGGCATAGTCGAGAAGGTCTGCCAGTTCAATCGGTCCGGACTTGATGCGGCGCTTGAGCGTCGAGCCTTCCAGTAACTCCATGGCGATAAAAGGCTGGCCCTCATGCTCTCCGATCTCGTAGATGGTGCAAATCCCCGGATGGTTCAGGGCCGAGGCCGAACGCGCTTCGCGGCGGAAACGCTCCAGGACCACCGGATCTCTTGCCACCTTCGGAGGCAGGAATTTCAGAGCAACGAACCGCCCCAGCGTGGTGTCCTCGGCCTTATAGACAACACCCATGCCTCCTCCGCCGAGCTTTTCAAGAATCCGATAATGGGAAATCGTTTCGTCAATCATCGTTTGAATCAGTTGCCTTTCCGTTTTCTGTCACCTCTTGTTTTGCCTCTACTCAGGCAGACCGATGCGGCGCAGCAGCTCTGCATATCTGGGATCGCTGCGCAGATTGTCGAGCGCCGGATATCCCTTGATTAAAGTAAGCAACCCAAAGCGCTGGGCGTAGAGCTTGTCGATCCATTCAAAAGCCAGGTCGAATTCGTTGAGGGCAGCACAGAGGTAGACGCTCCGCCAGGTTGAGAGCAGATCTTCGCCAAGAGCTGGCTTCAGTTCCTCCAGGATCTTTCGTGCCTCGTCCAGCTTGCCTGCCTTGGCAAGGACATAACCAAGCAGGGGACGACTGACTGATTTGCCGCCGGGGAGGGAACCTACTACCTGGCATTCTGCCTTTGCCAGGTCATAGATTCCCGCGTCCGCGTATACCAGTGACAGCAGTTCGTGAGGCCGGACAATGCCCGGGTCCAACTCAATTGTCTTCCTGATCTGTTCAATTGCCTCGTCGTACTGCCGGACGAAGTAAAGCCATACTCCCAGAACGAAGTTGATGGCAGGAGAGAGAGGATCGAGTTCTACGGCTCGTCTTGCCTCGGCAACAGCCTCAGGGAACCGCCCTGCGACA
>JARRJI010000303.1:0-12814 GCA_037379595.1 Acidobacteriota bacterium
CTTATCGCAAGGCTGCTTAGCGACTGCGTAGTGACCTAAATCACATATTCTATGTTGAAAACTTGAAGATCCAGGGGATGGCTGAACCGTTGGTGTCCCGACAGTGTCCGCTCGGAGTTGGGCTGGCACTTCGATTCAATTTTCCACGACCGTCATAGCATTCCGAACGTCGTCAGCCACAGTCTTGATGTAGTACATCGCAGTGGTCTTGACGTGCGCATGCCGCAAGGGTCGCTGGATTACCATGTCCGGGACGCCCAAGCGATACAGGTTACTCCCAAGACCGCGACGGGCAGCGTGCCAGCCGTGCCATTCGGGAATAGAGCCGTCACGTTCATATTCGTGGTCAGCCTTCCGGTGATCGGACTCAGACTTCTTGTGTCAAGGCAAGTGTCCCTTGCGGCGTGGCATGCTTTGCCGGAATCGCGATCATCATGCGCCTGTGGCTTGGCACCAAGCCCCTTCCTGGGAGCGTGTCTATGAGTTGCATCCGCATCACGGCAAAACCTCCTCTTCGATTCCTGGATTCTGCCGGAAACTAACTCTCAATGTGGATCAAAAATACCGGGGCCAGTCACAGGGGGATGCACGACTTCGGGCGGCAGGGCTTGAGAACGGAAGCCGGAGAAATCGAGCCTTCGGGGTCGTGTACCTTTTGCCCCGGCAGAGTTTACTCCTCCCAAGGGCTGATGAGGTGGCCTTTGGAGCGGGACCACAACTGCGATTCAAGAAAGATGAGATGAAGAATCCTGGGGGACCGATTTGGATGCCCCCTTGGTAAGGGTGATTTCGTGGTCTCGATGCTGGAATGTCAACTGCTTTCCTTCACGCAGCTTGTAGGTGACGACCTCGGGCTTGATTTCTACATCCAGCAAACACTCTCGGACGGTCAGAGGGAAGCAGAGACTGGTTACCCCCCTGGGCAGTCTGGGACTGAAGGAAAGTTTGCCAGCGTATTCCCGCATGCCGGCAAGCCCAAAAACACACAGCATCCAGCTGCCTGCCAGCGAGGCGATGTGGCAGCCATCCTTGACATTGCCTTCTACGTTGTCCAGATCCATGAGAACGGCGTAACGGGCGTACGCCAGCGCTTTATCCAGATGGCCCGTCTCCAGGGCCAGAATACTCTGAATACAGACTGATAAGGATGAGTCGCCTGTCGTCAGCGGATCGTAGTAGTCGAAGTTCCGTCGCTTCTGCTCCAGTGAGAACTGGTCACCCAGAAGCACCATTGCCAGCGCGACGTCGGCCTGCTTAATGACCTGCTGGCGGTAAATCACCAGAGGGTGATAGTGGAGCAGCAGGGGGTACTGGTCAGCCGGCGTATGGTCAAAATCCCAAACCTTCTTGTCGAGAAAAGTGTCATCTTGAGGATGAATTTTTAACTTTTCATCGTAAGGTATGTAGGTGCGATCCGCGGCCCGGCGCCAGTTGTCAATTTCGACGGGCTGAAGGTCAATTCTACTGGCCAGTTCGTCGTAGAGATCTTCTCTTTCTTGCTTCAGCCTCTCCAAAGTGGCGGCTGCATAACTCAAGTTATTCTGGGCAATGAGATTGGTATAGAGATTGTTGTCCACAACAGTTGTGTACTCGTCTGGCCCAGTGACTCCGTGAATACAGAATTTCCCTCCCCGGCGCTCCGAGAAGAATCCGAGGCCGTACCACATGCGGGCAGTCTCCGCCAACATCTCTGCTCCCTTTTCAAAAAGGAAACTCTCGTCACCCGTCGCCTCCACATATTTTTGCAGGGCATACATAATGTCCCCGTCGATGTGGTATTGGGCAGTACCTGCAGCATAATAGGCTGAGGCTTCATCCCCATCGATGGTCCTCCAAGGGAACAGCGCACCCTGTTCACCAACCTCCCGGGCGCGCTTCCGGGCTTTATCCAGCATCCGGTACCGGAAGTCGAGCAGGTTCCTGGCCAGGTGAGGGTACGTATGAATCAAAAAGGGCAGCACGTAGACGTCGGTATCCCAGAAGTAATTGCCGTCGTAAGCCTGGCCGGTGAGACCCTTTGCAGGAATGCCCATTTCTCCAACCTGAAACGCCGCCTGGAAAATATGGAAAAGGTTAAAGCGGAGCGCCTGTTGCAGTTCTCCGTCTCGATGTTCTGGCTCGTTGGGGTCCCCTTCGATGCGCACATCGCTGCGCCGCCAGAAGTCGTCCAGGCACCGCCGTTGTCCGTCCAGAAGGTCTTTAAAGCGGCCAGCCACGGCCCGGTTCAGGCTCCGGTCGACACAATCCTTCAACTCAGTGAAATCCAATCTCGCCGAAGTGTGATATGCCATGAACTTGGTGATTTTGATTGGTACTCCCGATTTCGCCTGGCAGGAAAAAACGACCTTCCCTTCTTGCTCGGAACACTCACTCTGCACGGAAACCGGACAATCCGCCTCAATCAGGTGATCAATTCCGCAGACCAACTTCAGGTGGCTTTTTTCGGTTTCATGGCCCAGCACCACCCGGCAGTTCTGGCAAACGTGCAAGTGAGGGACCAGCACTCGGCGCTTGAAGAAATGGTGCAACCGCGGGTCTCCAGAGCGAAGGCGGCGCTGCTCGTCATTGTTCATCTGTGAGGAGACGACCACGGAAGCCTCGGCGTTCAGGACCGTCACTTCGTAAGAGATGGCCGCCAAATGCCTGTGTTCATAAGACACCAGACGTCTGGACTTAATGGCAATTCGTTTGCCGGAAGGCGTCTCCCATAAAACCTCCCGATCCAATGTTCCCGCCTGCATGTCCAGGACCCGCTCAAAGTTGACAAAATTGGCGTCAGGTAATAGAAAGGGCTCGTCGTCCACGAAGAGTTTAATCACTTTCGTGTCGATAACATTGACAATCGTCTGTCCTTCTTTGGCAAAACCGTGGGCTTCCTCTCCATAACAGATCGGCCAGGTTTCAAAGAAGCCATTGATATACGTACCGTTTTCGAACACCGGAGTGCCTTCTTCGCCGCAGCCCCGCATTCCCAGATAGCCATTCGACAGGGTAAAGATGGTCTCCGCCTGCTCCAGGAAACGGGGATAGAACTGCTTCTCAACTATTCGCCAGGGATCGGCAGGATAAATATGTTTTGGAGGATTGAGGGCTTGACGTTGGAGCACAGATATTCTCCTTAATAAATGCGGATGTCGGTAATTCCACTCAACGGGAGAGCATTTCTTTCAAATCGCTCACGACGATGTCGGCGCCATGTTGCCGGAGCGCATCGGCATCATGCTTGCGATCAACGCCGATTACCAGGCCGAAGCCCCCGTTGCGGCCGGCTTCAACTCCGGCCAGGGCGTCTTCCACGACCACGGCCCGCTTGGCTCCAACCCCGAGCATTTCGGCAGCTTTGAGGTAGGTGTCGGGTGCGGGTTTGCCTTTAAGCTTCATCTCGTCTGCGATGTCGCCGTCGATCCGGGTGTCGAAGAGACTGCTGATTCCGGCATTCTGGAGTATAGCCTCACAGTGGCTGCTGGATGATACCACGGCAATTTTCAACCCCGCTTGGCGCAGGTGGCGAATCCACTCCACCGTACCTTCAAACACATCAACGCTTTCTTTTTTTACGGCACCTTCGAAGAGTTTCGATATGCCGCGATTCAAGAAAGCTTCGGGCACCGTCATAACGTGATTTGCCGTCAACATAATCCTCGTAATCCAGTTGCTTGTCGAAAGGTTTAAAGGACTTATCGCCGGCACGCTTTTTCAGAAACTCGTCGAAAGCTTGCTTCCAGGCAGAGGCATGAATCTTCGCCGTCCCAGTGATCACTCCGTCCAGATCGAATAAGACGGCGTCAAACTTATCGGAAGTTATTGTAGGTATAGTCATTTTTCCTCTGTATTTACTGGACCTTTGCGGCCACAATCTTAGGTCCGGTCTCATCCGTCGACGCTTCGGATTTGCTGTCGAATATCATAGCCAATAGTCAAGTAAGCTAAATAATCGCCGAAAACGACATTCCAACTTTGTTTCTAAATCCGTGCGATCCTTGCCGTACGTCCGATAATTCCATGGCAAGGTTGCTGGCGATGGAAAAGGCCTGCGTGCCAGCAGGCGCCTTTCCGTCCATTGGCATCATGCCGGACGATGGCGGCTATGCCCAGCGTGCAAAGGCTGCTGCAGCGAACTCAGGAACGAGGCGTGATGGCGTGCACGGTGCTCCATCAACTGGTAGGTGCCAAGCTTGGCCACGTCCATCACCACCATCCAGACAATGTCGTAACCCCAGATCAGACCGATCGCAGCCCAGGCGATCGGAGTCATCAGCCAACCCAAACCAACGAAGAGCACACCGATGACCTGAGTAACTGCTATAGCCGACAATAGTTGCCAGGAAGGATAAGGGCGCTTCCAGAACGGATGGCGTGTGCGGGTAACAAAGAGCAGCAAATGCCCTCCCACGATAAAGCGCAGAAACATCAGGGTCTGCGTCTGGGCAAGGCTAATGTGGAATGTATATATGGCAAGAAGGTACAGGGCAAAGCTCTGCGCCAACGCCAATGCGCCCATGACCACCGATATAACGAGCAACCGGTCCATTTGCCATCGCACGGGTTTGGGGCTCAATTCCGCATTGTCCCAGGCGATGGTCATAATGGGGATGTCATCGAGCAGCGCCAGCAGGATGATCATGATTGTGGTGAGCGGGAAGTCGTTGTAGATGAGCATGGTCAGAACTACAAACACCATGATGCTCAAGGTCATAGCGATGCGGTAGATCGTGTAGCTCATCATCCGCCGGAAGATGCGCCGTGCCTCTTCGACGGCTCTGATGATCACGGACAGCCCCGGGGCTGTAAGGATCAGGCTGGCGGCGCTGCGTGCCGCGTCAGTGGCTCCGGAAACCGCAATGCCTACCTCAGCCTGCTTAAGGGCCGGTGCATCGTTCACGCCATCACCGGTCATGGCGACGATATGCCCGCTTTCCTGGAGGCTCTTCACAATTTCGTATTTATGCTCGGGAAAGACCTCGGCAAAGCCATCGGCTTTTTCGATGGCCTGTGCCACTTGTGCTTGTGCGTGACGACCACCCTTTTCAGATTCCAGCAGGGCGGCAGCCGACTGAATCTTGGTTCCCAAGTCGAGCTGCCTGGAAATCTCGCGGGCGATGGCCGTGTTATCACCGGTGACCATTTTGACAGCAATACCGTGCTGGTGCGCCTCTCGGATCGTCTCCTTGGAGTCTTCCCGAGGCGGATCATAGAGAGGCAGAATGCCCAGGAATTGCCAGCTTTGGCCTTCGTCCCGTGAGCGCGCAACGCCCAGGGTCCGAAATCCTTTCTGCGCCGCTTCATCAACCGCCCGGTTGGCGCGCTGGCTCGCTTCCTCAGCCGGATGGCACATCTCGATGATGACCTGCGGCGCGCCTTTCGTCACTCTGAACGCTTTCTCGCCATCGGCCTCCACCGTGGCCTCAGTTCGCTTGTGGATTGGATCAAAGGGAGTAAAAGCCGTTTGCCGATAGCGCTTCAGGACCGCACGGTCCGGCAACGCGTTTATTACTGCACTGTCGATTGCATCCTCGTTCTCTTCTTTCGAGGCGAGCGCACCACACAGGACGACTTCGGCGTCATCATGGCCCTGAAAAACCACGGGCGTACCGAGCGTCAGTTTGTTCTGGGTCAGCGTCCCGGTCTTGTCGGAGCAGAGCACGTCCACACCCGCCATCTCTTCGATGGCTTCCAATCGCGACACGATGGCCTTCATTTTGGACAATGCGAGCGCACCAAGCGCCATGGTTACCGACAATACCGCAGGCAAGGCGACCGGGATCGAGGCGACCACAACAATCAGCACGAAGGAGAGTAACATCAGCAGTGGCACACCGCGCGTAATCTCAACAAGAACCAGGAGCGCTGAGAGCGCGGCTGCGGATGCGATGAGTATGTTGCCGATATGCAGCACCGCGTGTTGGAAATGCGATACTGCCCCTGCCCCTTCCACCAGCTTCGCCGTTCGCCCGAAAAACGTCTCGGCTCCGGTGGCGTATACCACCGCTATCATCTCGCCTTCTTTGATCAGTGTGCCAGAGTAAGCCGGATCACCCACTTTCTTGGTCACCGGCAGCGATTCCCCGGTTAACGCCGACTGGTCGATGGAGAGGTACTCACCCTCGAGCAACTTTACGTCGGCAGGTGCCACATCGCCCAATCGCAGGCGCACGATGTCCCCGGGAACGAGATCGGACGCGTTAATTTCTTTCCATTCGCCATCTCGACGGACCCGTGCCTTGAGCGCGAGCTGGCCTTTCAAGGCATCGAGGGCGTCCGCCGCAGATTTCTCCTCCCAGAAGCCGATGCCGCCGTTGATAATCAACATGGCGGCAATGATAGAAAAACTTTTCCAGTCCTGATCGATGCCCGAAAGCACGGCAGCAATCTCAATCATCCAGGGTATTGGCCCCCAGAAATATGAGAACAGGCGGCGCCACAAGGGAATGTGCTCTTCGGCAAGAGTGTTAGGGCCGTAAGTGCCCAGGCGTCGTTGCGCTTCCTTGTTACTTAGACCGTCAGGCGTGCTCTTGAGCTTCGATAGTGTTTCTTCGTTTGAGAGGTCTTCGAATTTACTAGTGCTGTTTTTGCCAGCACTACCATTACCGTTGGATTTCATCGTACCTCCAGATACATGGTTTTGTCCCCAGCAAGCACCAACTTAACGAACCATGTAATTTCGGAAGTGTCCAAATTAATTCTGCCAATCGCTCTAAAGTCTCTTTCCAATCCCCGCACTTGAAGCAGCTGCTGGGCAGCAGCCCCCAGTCTTACGCACTGTCCGCTATCAAAAGCTCTAGCAGGCCTGCTGCCGAAACGAGACGGCAGCACGTGCGTTACCCGACTTCAGAAATTGACCGCAAGGACTGGACACGGACCAAGCTGGATCACCCGGGAGACCGTAGAACCGAACAGCGCACTGTTCAAAGAACCATGGCCACGGACCCCCAAAATCACCAGGTCTGTCTTAGACTCGACGGCCAACTCAGTGATTTGCTGGTAAGGCTTGCCGACTCGCGCCAAATACTTGACGGCCAGCGACCTGCTATCGCCAGGCGGAACCGATTCCCTAAGCTGGTTCGTAGCCTTCGAGATCGTACTGGCGCGAGGTGAGGACCTCCCGAAATGTTCCACCACATGAACCACAGTAAGCTGTGCGTTATACCCCTTTGCAAAAGAGAGTGCGTATTTCAGTGAATGGTGGGCATGTTCAGAGAAATCCATACCAAGAACAATTCTTTTGAGACTGACTGGGTCGGTATCCTTTCCAGATGAGACAAAATCGTGGGCCGGTTTTCTCACCACCAACACCGGACATCGGGCTTTTCGCAAAACCCTTTCGGCCACCGACCCCACCATTATTCGATCTACTCCTCGCAAGCCGTGGGTTCCCATTACGATCAAATTCACCGCTTGTGTTTCAGCAAGAGATAGGATCTCGTCTGTTGCTATACCGTCTTGCACAAGCGGTTGTGGATTTACCCGTGCCCAGGTCTGGCGTTTCAAGAACCGCTTCAGCTTTCGTGTAGCGTCTGTCCGGAGCTTGCGAAGGATTTTTCTATAAGCGTCGTCGACGTAAAAAGCGCGATGCGAGTACATCACATGCAGCACGAGCAGATCTGAACGGTAATGCGCAGCCAACGACTGAGCATAATCATAGGCTTTGATTGAAAACTCTGAGAAGTCAATGGGACAAAGGACGGATTTGATCCTTAGGATACCTTTGGCTTCTGATGGCAGACACTTAACTGCGGAATCGGTCATTGCATCCCTTCTTGCCCAGTCCCCGGGCCGCCTAACGCCTCGCAGGCCGGGGTCCGAAAGCTTTAATCGGTGTAAATTCATATCTTCCCCGCACTCAAAAAGGCCACTTCCAATCGGTGATGTCTTGCCGATCGACGCCGAATTCAAAGGCATGATTCATGCACGCGATTTGCTGGTTAAGCAGGGACTCACGAACGCTCGATCCTGTCTCAAGAAACCGGGGTATCCGATCAGCCAGGCTGAAACGGTCCGTCTGGTTGCGGATCGCCAGTTCCAAAGGAGTATTGATATTCCCCTTTTCCTTGTAGCCACGCACATGAATATTGTGCTGGCCGGGCCGTCGGTACGTTAAGCGATGAATGAGCCATGGGTAGGAATGGAAATTGAAAACTACCGGCTTGGTTGAAGTGAACAGCGCTTCGAATTCACGATCGGTCAATCCGTGCGGATGTTCACTGTGCGGCACCAGCTTGAACAAGTCCACCACGTTTACGAAACGAACTTTGATATCGGGCAGGTACTGACGGAGCAGTGCAGTGGCGGCCAGGGATTCCATGGTCGGCACATCGCCGCAGCTTGCCATCACCACATCGGGCTCGCTCCCCTGGTCGTTACTGGCCCAATCCCAGATGCCTACACCCTTGGTGCAATGAGCAATGGCCGCATCCATATCCAGGTATTGCAAGTGTACCTGTTTGTCCGCTACGATGACATTGACGTAGTTCACGCTTCGCAGGCAGTGGTCGGCAACGGAAAGCAGACAATTCGCGTCGGGCGGCAGGTAGATGCGCACCACGCTGGGACTCTTGTTGACGACCACGTCAAGAAAACCTGGGTCCTGATGCGTGAAACCGTTATGGTCCTGCCGCCAGACGAGTGCAGTAATCAGCAGGTTGAGCGAGGCCACTTTGGCCCGCCAGGGAAGATCGTTGCATTTTTCAAGCCATTTGGCGTGCTGGTTGAACATTGAGTCGATGACGTGGATGAAGGGCTCGTAGCTGTTAATGAACCCGTGCCTGCCGCTCAGAATGTATCCCTCCAGCCATCCTTCCACCGTGTGCTCGCTGAGCATCTCCATGACACGACCCTTTAGTGCCAATTCGCCTCCATCGGTGTCCTCCGGCAAATAGGCTCCAAGCCATACTTTCTTGGCCACCTCGTAAATCGCCTGGAGCTTGTTGGATTGAGTTTCGTCCGGCCCGAAGACCCGGAAGTTTTGAGTATTCAGTCGCATCACTTCCCGCAGGAAGTCGCCCAGCGTGGGGACATTCCCAGCTAGCGTCCCGCCAGGATTCTTACCATTGATGGCAAACTTGCTGAAATCAGGCATGTCCAAAGGCTGTCGCAGCAACCCGCCGTTGGCCACAGGATTGGCACTCATGCGCCTGTTTCCCTTGGGTGCCAATGCCTTCAGTTCTGGAATCAGACGTCCCTGCCCATCAAATCTTTCTTCCGGCTTATAGCTGCGCATCCACGATTCCAGCAATTTCAGGTGAGCCGGGTTTGTGGCAACATCCGGGAGGGGAATCTGGTGCGCCCGCCAGAAACCTTCCAGGTAGTGCCCATCAACTTCCCGGGGTGCTGTCCAGCCTTTAGGGCTCCGAAGGATAATCATTGGCCAGCGCGGCCGGAAGGGCTTGCCGGTCTGCCGCGCCCCCTGCTGGAACTTGCGGATCTCCTGGACGCAATGTTCCAGGGTAGCGGCCATCGCTTGATGCATACTGTCGTGGTCGCTGCCTTCCACAAAATAAGGAGTGTACCCATAACCCACAAACAGGGCCTCGAGTTCCTCGTGGCTGATACGGGCGAGCAGAGTGGGATTGTTGATCTTATAACCGTTGAGATGCAGAACCGGCAACACCGCGCCATCGGTAATCGGGTTGAGGAATTTGTTACTGTGCCAACTCGTCGCCAGAGGGCCGGTTTCTGATTCCCCATCACCGACCATCACCAGGGTGATCAGATCCGGGCGGTCGAAGACGGTTCCAAACGCGTGTGAAATGCTGTAGCCTAACTCGCCACCTTCGTGAATGCTGCCGGGTGTTTCCGGCGTTGCGTGGCTGCCGATACCTCCAGGGAAAGAGAATTGCTTAAAGAAGCGCTGCAAACCTGCCAGATCTTCACTCTTATCCGGGTATACCTCGGAATATGTCCCCTCAAGGTATGCCTGGGAGAGGACTGACGGCGCCCCGTGACCGGGGCCGGAGATATAGATTGCATTCAGGTCATATTTGTTAATCAGGCGGTTGAAATGAATGTAAGTAAAACACTGGCCGGCGTCGGAGCCCCAATGCCCCAGCAGCCGCGGCTTAACATCCGTCAGCTTAAGCGACTCCTTAAGCAGTGGGTTGCCCTTCAGGTACAACATGCCCAGGCACAAGTAAAGGCTGGTCTGCCAGTATGCATCGATCTTGCGCAGCTCATCCGGGCTCAGCGGCGTCGCTTGAACCGTTGAGCGAGCCGGCCCGTAGGCGCTCAAGCTATCGACCTCAGGATCCCCTCTCTTTTGCTTGACGGGTGTTGTCATGACAATTTCCTCCTATTCGTAGATGTGTCCGCGCAAGGTGCCGTTGGCTGATAGGGGCTTTTCTAAATTAGCGTTTTCTTGACACCCTCCGTTCCTTGTCGATTGCAATGACACCTTCCCCAACAAATGCGGAACAGGACCGCGCGGCCTTCATGCATTGGTGCGTGCGCCTTCGAAGATTGCGTCCTTAGCTTGCCTGGCCCCAACAAGGCGTCGTTAGCAAAGCCAATGTGCGATGGAATGCAGTGGGGTTACACCGCTTTCGTGATCGCTGCTTTGCCTCTCCGAAAACTCCTGCATCCGCTGGCAAGAATTCCAAGATCCCACCATACACGGCAATCCCCGGTAACGTTTTTACCGATCAGTGTAGGACAACCGCACGCACAATGCTGTGATCCAAGGCACATCCAATGTTTTGGGGCTTTCTGGACTTGGCTGCAAGCTCAGAACAAGCCACTACGAATCGCGCCTCTTGGTTCCAAGCCGACTTGCTGCGCAGGATTCTACAGGTCCACGTAGGTTCTTAGAGTTCGGTAGCGGAAAAGCAAATGAGGCTGGGCCTGCCACGCAGATGCAATGCTCACTGCCAAAGCATGCGGGAAGAACGCAGCCAGTACCTTCAGCGTGGCGAGTAACCAGAAAGAGAGCACTCGTGGCGATCAATCATTGCGGGCACCGCCCCAACGAAACAACCTGGGCGCAGACATTCATCGTGGTTTGGATATCCCGGCGGTGGAGCAGTTCTTTTCTTGCCGCGGGGCCGGTTCCAGCCTGGCGCAGGATCGAAGTGAACCTGTGCCTGAATGTCTGCCAGCCGATTCTGCCGATCCCGGCCCGCAAGGCAGCCCGACCCTCTGAAGAAAATTAATTCCTGTGCCGGCGGGCTCTGGCGACTCTCTCTTGCACTCCGTCTCGCGCGGCTGTCAGGAGGCAACAGGCTCTCCTTTTGCCGCATCCCAAACCAGTCTTTTGCCAGCTTTGAACGCCAGGTTCCCGATCCAGGAACTTCGGGCGGCTTCGAAGCCGACCTCGACGGGCGCGTTCGGCGTCTTGCGCGTGCGGACGCAATCGAGAAAATTCTGAATGTGTTCAATCGTCCCGTCGTGCAGAGACTCGGCCAGAATCTCCGGCTTGGGATGACGTGTGCCCGGCTCCCACTTCTCGCCCTGAGGAAAGAACGCGAGGCGCGCGCGATTGATTTTGAGCGCACCTTTGGTGCCCCGAAACACGATGCCGCCATCGTCGATACCGTTACACAGGGCGCCGGTAAAGCTCACCATGAATTTCCGGGGATACTCGTAAACCGCCGTGATCGTATCGGGACACTGCCAGTTCATCAGATAGAGATCGCCCGTCGTCGTGGCAGTTTTGGGTGCCGGCTGCTTCATGTACCACTGGATCACATCAATCCAATGCGTGAGCAGATCGGTAAGGATGCCGCCGCCGAAGTCCCAGTAGAACCGCCACCAGACGAACTTCTCGGCAGTGAAAGGTTGCGAGGGTGCGTCGCCAAGCCACTGCTTCCAGTTGAGCTGCGCCTCATCAACCTTGAACAGGCCATTCCATCCCTGGTGGGTGTAATAGTTCTGATACCAGTACGTGTGGACAAAAGTCACGTCGCCCAGCATGCCGGAATCAACAAGTTGCTTGCCGAGGATGAAATGCGGCCAACTGCGCTGCTGGGTCCCGGTCTGGACGACGCGATGCGTCGCGTTTACAGCTTGCAGGATTTCCTGGCCTTCGGGAATAGAGTGAATGATGGGCTTTTCGCAGTAAGCGTCCTTCCCCGCTCGCACTGCCTCCACCAGCATCTGCTTGTGCCAATGGTTCGGCGCACCGATAACGACCGCATCGATGTCTTTGCGATCAAGCACCGTCCGGTAATCGCTTGTTCCTGTGGCACCTTTTCCGGCGATCTTGAGCCCGCCGCGAAGGTGCGGTTCGTAAACGTCGCACACAGCCACGATCTCGACCGAAGGCTGTTTCACAAAGATGGACGCCAGGTACTGGGCACGTTCGCCGCTGCCCAGCACGCCAATCCGGATCCGGTTGTTCGCGCCCAGCGCTCGTGCCGGCGCAAGGCCTCCCAGCACCGCCGCTCCAGCACTTGCGTAGGTGGTCTCCTTCAAAAACTCCCGCCTCGTTAGTGAATCCTTACCTGCGACCTTTTCCATTGTTTTTCCTCCTGATGAGATCAACACCTGCCAACGCAAAAGCCTACTCCACAAACGCCCGAAAATCACTCAAATCTGGACCTGGCAACGTGACGTGGTCGCAAATCTTCCATAATTTTGTTTGCAATTCGTCGGTACTTCTCCCACGTTCTGCAAACTGTCATCGTCCCGCCTTCGCTCTTCCCGGCAGATAGTTCGCATACATTCTCAAGGCCGGCCTTCCAGCCCCAAAGACACTCCGGGCATTTTTCACGTCATTGTCCACAAACAGACCTCCCCCTCTTACGTCACGGACAGTAAGAAACGTGGCCGTTCCCGGCGCTGCATCCGCATCGTGAATGGAGACAACCGATCCGTTGGAAAGGGC
>JARRJI010000304.1:0-4847 GCA_037379595.1 Acidobacteriota bacterium
AAATTGATGTCGGCGGCAGGCGCCGAATGCGTCAGCGCGCCGACGGAAATCCTGTCAACGCCGGTCTCTGCGTAATCTCGAATGTTCTCAAGATTCACCCCGCCAGACACTTCCAGCAACACCCTGCCTTGCGTGGAGCGGACGCACTCCGCAACCTCGGCCGGTGTCATGTTATCCAGCAGAGCGATATCAGCGCCAGCCGCAATTGCATCGTCGAGTTCCTGGCGGCTTCGGACTTCCACTTCAACCAACATCCCTGACGGCCGCTGCTTCAGAGCCTTTTCAACTGCGGCCCGAACGCCTCCAGCCATCGCAATGTGGTTGTTCTTGATCAGAATCCCGTCATCGAGCCGCATCCGGTGATTCATCCCACTGCCCATACGGACCGCATACTTTTCGAGAATTCGCAACCCCGGAGTCGTCTTCCGGGTATCGAGCAATTCTGCTTTCAGTCCCGCAAGCTGGTCCTTGAATTCCCGCGTAAGGGTGGCGATGCCGCTCAGGCGCTGGAGGAAATTCAACGCGACACGTTCGCCGGAAAGAAGCGTGGCAGCTTTCCCTTCTACATGGGCCAGCGGCTCGCCTGCATCCACGGTTGCACCGTCTGAAATGATCGCATCCCACCGGTAATCCGGTTCAAGCGCCCGGAAAACCTCCATCGCGATGGGAAGGCCGGCCACCACCAGGCGCTGCTTTGCAAAGAATGTCCCCTGCGCCTTCGTGCCTTCAGGGACGGTCAGGCTGGTGGTAACATCGCCGCTGCCAAGGTCTTCGGCCAGTGCGCTCGCGATAATCCTGCGCACGTCCCGGACAGGAAGGTCGGCAACGATATTGTCCAACGAAACAGAACTTTTCCTGCTCTCGCCGGTCACGTTCTCACCCTAACCTTTCAAGCGACTCAACAACTTTCTGGAACTGGGACTCAAGCTCGGTGCGGCGACTCTCCGTGGCTTGAACAACATCCTGGGGGGCGCGGTCCAGAAAGTTTCGATTCTCCAACTGCTTCTTCACGCGCTCCAGCGCCTGCTCCAGCTTGGCTCTTTCCTTGCCCAGACGCGAGCGCTCGGCGCCCAGATCAATCTTCTTTTCGTAAAGGAGCTGAAACTCGAACGCCGCAGTCACGTGGGTCCCTGTTTCAAGCCGTCCGGAAATCAGGTCCAGCGATTCAAGCCCGGCAAGCCTCAGGATCGTCTCCTGATGAACATCAAAAAGATTGAGCAGCGCCGAATCCTCCGTCGCTGCGCGCGCCGCAACCTTCTCCTTCTGTAACCCTGCTTCGGCCTTGGCATTGCGCGCCGCAACGACGAGGGTGCGAATGTTCTCAAAGTCCTTTTCGGCATCTGGATTCGCCGCTTGCGCAGTGACCAGCGCGAAAGGCGTGCGCGAGATCGAAACCTCGGCGTCCCGATTGGGCAGGCGATGCCAGAGTTCCTCGGTGATGAACGGCATGAAAGGATGAAGAAGATGCAGCGCCGATTCGAACACCCGGAGAAGGTTCACCCAGGCGTTGCAGGAATCTTCCGGGCCGAGCGGCCTTGTGATTTCCGGCTTGACCCATTCAAGATACCAGTCGCAGAATTCGTGCCAGAAGAAGTGGTAAATCTTGTACGAAGCTTCGTGAAAACGGTAGTCCGCCAGGGCTTCTTCAATTTCCCGACTAACCGTCGCCAGGCGGGAAAAGATCCAGCGATCCGCCAGTTCAAGAGTCGGGCCCGTGGGCAAAGGAACGAATGCATCCCTGGCAGCGGATCCGGTTGCGGCGGCCACGCGCTTGCGGGCTTCGGGGCCGAGCTTTTCAAGATTCATCAGGATGAAGCGTCCGGCATTCCAGATCTTGTTGGCAAAGGCGCGGTACGATTCGATCTTGTCGTAACTGAAGGCAATGTCGGTGCCCGGAGCGGCGCTGATGGCCAGGGCAAAGCGCACGGCGTCCGTTCCGTACTTTTCCGTGACCTCAAGCGGATCGATCACGTTGCCCTTAGTCTTCGACATCTTCTGACGCTCGGCGTCGCGAACCAGCGCGTGGATGTAAAGCTCGCGGAAGGGCACGTCGTTCATGAATTTCAGGCCCATCATGATCATGCGCGCGCCCCAGAAGAAAAGGATGTCAAAGCCCATGATCATCAGGTCGGTTGGATAATAGCGCCGCAGGTCGTCCGTCTCTTCGGGCCAGCCCAGAGTGACGAAGGGCCACAGCGCGGAACTGAACCACGTGTCAAGAACGTCGGTCTCAGGCCGGAGTTTACTGCCGGAACACTTTGAGCAGGCCTTGGGCAAATCCGCCGAAACGATCTCCTCCCCGCACTGCTCGCAGGTCCAGACCGGAATGCGGTGTCCCCACCAGAGCTGGCGCGAAATGCACCAGTCGTGAATGTTGTACATCCAGTCGAGATAGATCTTGCGATAGTTTTCGGGGACAATCCTGATGCGGCCATCCTCGACCGCGCGGATGGCGGGTTCAGCCAGCGGCTGCATCTTCATGAACCACTGTTTCGACAGGAGCGGCTCGACAACCGTCTTGCAGCGGCTGCACACGCCAACGCTCAGCGGGTAGTCTTCTTCTTTTTCCAGCAGCCCCTCCGCACGAAGATCGTCGAGGACCCGCTCGCGAGCCTTGTAGCGATCAAGGCCTTTGTAAGGCCCCGCCGCTTCCGTCATGAGCGCCTTTTCGTCCAGGATCTTGAGTTGCTCCAGGTTGTGGCGGGTGGCAATGCCGAAGTCATTCGGATCGTGGGCGGGCGTCACCTTCACGGCTCCGGTTCCGAACCCGGGATCGACAAAATCGTCGGCGACAATCGGAATCACGCGTTTGAGCAACGGCAGCACCAGCCGGCGCCCCACGGCGTTCCGGTAGCGGTCGTCCGCGGGATTCACGGCCACCGCCGTATCGCCCAGCATGGTTTCCGGCCGCGTCGTGGCAACGGTGACATAGCCGCTGCCGTCTTCAAACGGATAGCGAATGTACCAGAGCTTGCCCGGACGCTCCTCGTGCGCCACTTCGAGATCGCTGACCGCGGTGCCGCAACGCGGACACCAGTTCACGATGTAGGTGCCGCGATAGATCAGCCCTTCCCTGTAAAGGCGCGAAAAGACTTCCAGCACGGCACGCGAATAGTCAGCGTCCATGGTGAAGCGTTCGCGCGTCCAGTCGACCGAGGCGCCGAGTCGTTCCATCTGCCTGCGAATTCGGCCGCCGCTCTGCTCCTTCCATTGCCAGCAGCGCTCCATGAATTTGTCCAGCCCCATTTCGAGCCGCCGCCGCTGGCCCTCGCGCCGCCAGGCAGCCGCCGCAGAAGAGCGGCCCTCCATCTCCGGCAGCACTTCGCGGCCGAGTTCCTGCTCGACAATCATCTGCGTAGCAATGGAAGCATGGTCGGTTCCGGGAAGCCACAGCACATCGTCGCCGCGCATGCGGTGCCATCGCATCAGGATATCAATCTCGGTGTGCTCGAGCATGTGGCCGATGTGGAGCGAGCCGGTGACGTTAGGCGGCGGAATCACCAGGCTGAAGCGCGGGCGGCTGGCGTCCTCCACCGGCCGGTAGAGCTTTTCGTCGACCCAGATGCGGGCCCAGTGCGGTTCAATGGATTCCGGCGAATATACCTTGGGGATCTCTGTTTCCACTCTTACTCCTGTTCTGATTTCAACACAATTTGCATCCCAGGCACGGAAAGCCACGGACGCAAGTGGCGCACCACATACAAGCCGCCTGGCAAAGCTTCAAAATTAGTTTACTATATCGTTCGTATTGAACCCGGTCAACGTGGCAGGTTCCGTTCGCGTCTGGCCGCTTCGAACGCGAAACAACCGGCGCATGGGGCCGCATGAATCGCCAAACGGGAGAGAAAGAGCACAGCACAAAAGCTAGCCTACTTTACGACTGTCGTCAGTGGGCCGAACGGCGTGAAAGAAAGCGCCGAAAGAGCGATATTTGAAGGCCGGGCAACGCGCGGCAGTTTTCCGGTTTGTTTTTCGGTTTGTTTTTTCGACATCCTGTTATTTCAACAACTTGGCCCGGTTTGTTTTCTGGTTTGTTTTCGCTTTGTTTTTCCGGTGTTTCTATTGTTTTCAACAACTTAGCTAGCTTTGTTTCCGCTTTGTTTTCGGTTTGTTTTTTCGGCTCATCCTTTGTTTTCAACAACTCTCCCGCTTTGTTTTTTAAAAATGAAATTTTCGTCCAATGCGTTTCCAGGGGGTGCAGAGCCGCCGCTACAGTTTTGTCTCAGTGTTTTCAATGAGCTGAGGTGATTTCGGGTAAGTTTTCGGCATAATTCCGTCATCATGAATCCTTCGCCGCCAGGCCGCCATACACAGACCCAAAAGCTTGATAAAGACTACCATACT
Organism: Acidobacteriota bacterium; assembly: GCA_037379595.1. Classification (GTDB taxonomy): domain Bacteria; phylum Acidobacteriota; class Terriglobia; order UBA7540; family UBA7540; genus SCRD01. The sequence continues at coordinate 4,345 of JARRJI010000304.1, forward strand.
AGCCCATGATTGTCAAGCTGATTCTCGCCGGGGCTTTCCACATTCTCCTCGCCGTTGTAGCCGCCGAGCGGCTGTTGGTGCCGGAGGCGAGTTGCGCGCTCATTCGCGTCGCAAGCGCCCCGGGATTTCTTGGAACGTCCCGGCTTCCGGCGCGGCTTTCTTGTCTGAGCTCATCGCAATCCACGAAACCGTGCCAGCGCGGCGAGGGAAACCACACGGGCCGAATCACGCCCGTCTGGAAATATTGGGCTAACAAGGGGAACGTGCGCCAGGTTTTAGAAAGGATAGAGGGACTTGAAGACGTGGAGCGGACCTTTTTTCTTCTTGGGGGCTGTCGCAGTCTTCGTACCGTCCTTGGAGTCAGTCTTAACTTTCTGGGTCGAGTCGCTCTGGGTCTTTGCATCGGCTGCAGAGTCCTTCGACTGGACAGGATCAGCGCTCTTGCCATCCTTCAGGACCGATTCACTCACGCGCTGAACGGCGATCGTACTTCCCGAACTCGC
>JARRJI010000305.1:0-10800 GCA_037379595.1 Acidobacteriota bacterium
GCCTGTTCAATTGGGACGAGGGCCGGGACGAAATGCCCCCGGGAATGCAACCTGACGCAACAAGGATCCTGAACCGCGACGACGAACTGCTGAAAACCAGTCACGGATATGGAGAGCAACTGGCTATTACCTCCAAGCTCAGCAACGCGGCTCGGCAGAACCAGCACATCGCAGGTTCCTCCTCGAAACCTCTTGGCCTCCAACTTCTGCCGGACCCGGCGTTTCTGAATGCCCCGGCGCCGAAAAAAATCGTGCTGAACTTTGCCAGGGCAGGACTGGAACCGGGTCGTGACTACCTGTTGTTCGATTTCTGGAAGCAGAAATTCCTGGGCAAGATGCGGGGAGAATACTCGGTGGAACTTCCACCCCACGCCTGCCAGGTGATTTCGGTATGGCCCGCTGAAGGCCGTCCCCAGCTGATTGGAACAGACCGTCACATTACCATGGGAGACGTAGAGATCGGGAATGAAGTCTGGGACGCCGCAAGAAAGCAACTCCGCATTAAAGTTTCGCTGGTTGAGAACTATCCCACGACACTGACTTTCTACACCGCGGGGGCGCACCTCACAACTCCGCACGCCAGGGACGCCCAGATCACGGCACTCACCCGGGAGGGGGACGTCGTCCGCACCACGCTTCTGCGGAAGACCTCGGGAGACGCCGAACTTATTCTGCCATTCGATTAGCCTGCCGGGCTAACTAGCGTGCTAGTCCACGCAGAAAACAGCAAGAATTGAGACTCCGTTCCAGAAGCCCCAATAGCGCACCTGTATTTTCAGCAAAGCCAGAACAGCAGGCGCAACGCGATCGGGCTTTATAGTGCAGGGTTCAAATTGTTTCGCAAAGCCGGCAGGCATAAAATAAAGAGGGTGGGATAGTTGGGTGCCTCATCATAACTTATAGAGAAAGAAGTCGGGACCGAACTCCTCGCTAAAGTGAAAAAGCGGGGGGAAGAGAGACGTGATCGCGAACGGTTTGCGGTCGCTGGTCTTGACATCTGTCGAGTGAGGGAGGAACGCCATGTTCGGACGAAGCATCACGCTGTTCAAGATGTTCGGCTTCGCGGTCCGCGTGGATGCCAGTTGGCTGGTCATCGCCGTGCTGATTACGTGGTCTCTGGCTGTGGGTTTTTTCCCGTACCACTACCCGGACCTTTCCCATGCTGAATACTGGCTGATGGGGATATCGGGCGCTGTCCTGCTTTTCATTTCGATCATTGTCCACGAACTTGCTCATTCCCTGGTGGCACGAAGGAATGGCCTGCCGATGAAGGGCATCACGTTGTTCATTTTTGGAGGCGTCGCGGAAATGGACCACGAGCCACCCAGCGCCAAGGCGGAATTCCAGATGGCGATTGCTGGCCCGTTGACCAGCGTCGTCATCGGTTGCATTTTTTACGGCGTTGCTGTTGCCATGCGTGGTATCTGGCCGGTGGTTGCCGTTGGTGTGCTCTCTTACCTGGCTTTGATTAACTGGATCCTGGCTGTGTTCAACATGGTCCCCGCGTTTCCCCTTGACGGCGGGCGGGTCCTTCGCTCAGCACTGTGGTACTGGAAAGGAAACATCTGGCAGGCCACGCGAATTGCATCCACCATCGGGTCAGGATTTGGAATGTTGTTGATGGCTTTTGGAGTGTACCGGCTGCTGGTGGGAGACTTCATCGGGGCGGTGTGGTGGTTCTTGATTGGAATGTTCCTGAAGGGTGCTGCCCAGGGTTCTTATCAGCAGCTCATGGTCCAAAGAATGTTGCAGGGCGAGCCCGTGCGGCGCTTTATGAATACCAACCCTGTTACGGTGTCTCCTGCAATCTCACTCGAAGACCTGGTTGAAAATTACATCTACAAGTACCACTATAAGATGTTCCCGGTTGTTAATAATTCCCATGAACTGCTGGGTTGCATCACTACAAAAGAAGTGAAGGAGATCCCCCGCAGCGAATGGGCGCAGTACAGTGTTCAGGCCGCCATGCGGCCTTTTTGTCCCGAAGACTCGGTAACCCCCGATACTGACTCGATTCAGGCTCTCACCATGATGAGAAAATCCCAGAACAGCCGCTTAATGGTGGTTGAAGACGGCCGGCTTGTCGCCGTCCTCACGCTGAAGGATCTGCTGGACTTTCTCTCGGCCAAGCTGGAAATGGAGTCGGGCTCTTCTCATCTTCCTTCGGCGTTTCGGCTATAGAGTTTTTCCTGAATCGAAGGCTTTCTATCCCCGGTTTGGATTCCTTTGCTTACTCGTCTAGAATAGCCCAGCCAGCTTGAAGTCATTTTATGCATTGCGCATCAAGTAGATTCGGATTCAAGGCGCCAAGGCCCTGCCTTCCCGGGACCGCTGGTCGAAGTGTGTTCGCTGCGGCTTGAGCCGCTGATGCTGCGATAAGTGAGGTGATGCGCTGGCTTAATTCGCGGCTAAACCCAAGGCTGAAAGGAGAACCTATGCGTTTGCTCTCAACGTTCATGGCTTTATTATTCCTGCAGTTTTTTGCACTTTCCGGTAATCTGCGGGCTCAACTGGTCCAGGAGTTCAATCCGCCCAAGGCGGGATGCTGCTTGCTTTTCTCGGCTCAGAGACTCGCCGGTGAACTCCAGGACTGGAACCAGCTTGGCCGTTACCACCAGGATGACCTTCGTCTGGAGGCAGAGCCGCGCGTGCCCGGACGGGTTGTGTTTCTTGGAGACTCCATCACGGATATCTGGAACCTGAGGAAATTCTTCCCGGGCAAGCCTTACGTGAACCGTGGCATCAGTGGCCAGACAACTTCGCAGATGCTCGTTCGGATGTTTCCGGACGTCATCGACCTCCAGCCCGCTGCGGTCATCTTCCTCGGCGGAACGAATGACATCGCCGGCAACACGGGGCCACAAACGGAGAAGATGGTCGAAGAGAATATTCAGGCCATGACGGAGCTTGCCGAGGTTCACCACATCAAAGTGATTCTCTGCTCGCTCACGCCGGTCAGCAATTACACTTCGCACGACCAGACGGTGCAGCGTCCGCCTTCGCAGATTCTGAAACTGAACGCCTGGATCAAGAGCTACGCCGTCCGGGCGCACGCCACTTTCTGCAATTACTATGCCGCGATTGTGGACAGCAAGGGGATGCTGAGGAATGGCTATTCGAATGACGGCCTCCACCCGAACGACCGCGGCTTTGCTTTGCTGGCACCGGTAGCCGAAGCGGCCATCGAGAAGGCCTTGCGTGAACCGCCGGTGCGCGAGGGGCAGTGAACCTGCCTGAACATTGTGTGGAGACGTCACGGGTCGGGGAAGGGATCACAGCAGCCAGAGGAGTGGCGCCAGGCCCAGAATGCCGAGACCGGCAAGAAGCCACAGGCTCTCCGTTCCGGTTTTGCGGTCAGAGAAGAAGCGTGCGTAAACTCCCTTCACCAGGTTGTTGCTGGCCGCTGCAATTAGGACGCTTGCCGAGGCCACCTGTAAAGGAGTCAAGGTACCCGCAGCCTGGGTCATACTCATGATGAAGGGATCGACATCCGTCACTCCCGTAACGGCTGCCAGCCCATACACGCCTGCCAGTCCCAGGTGCACCACCGCCAGACGTGTTGCAATGAGCATGGCCAGGAAGAGAATTGCGAACAGAAAAGCGGCCTGCAGTTCCAAAGGATTTTTCGGCTCAAATTCCCTTTTGACCTCACCGACGTCGGCATCTCGTCGGCGAGACCAGAGCCAGCCGACCCCGCTTGCAATTGCTGCTAGAATGAGGAACGAGGGCGCCAGTCTGAGCATCAACTGGTGATTGAAGAGTCCCACCAATATCACCAGGCGCAGGTACATGATGCCTGAGGCAATCAGGATGCTACCGGAGAACAGGTGGCGATGCTCCCCTGTGGAGGCCCGCTTGGCCAGAACCACGGTCGTGACGGTGGACGAGTACGCGCCTCCCAGGATCGCGGCCAGGATCACCCCGCCGTGTCCCTTGGTCAGCCGTTGAATGACGTAACTGCCATAGGAAATCGCACTGACTGCCACCACTACCACCCAGGTCTTGAAGGGATTGATCTGGAATGGGCCGAACGCCTGGTCGGGCAGGACGGGCAGAATGACCACGCTCAAAAGCAGGAATTTCGTGAACGTCAGAATCTCTTCACCGGAGATGCGCTTGGTGAGATTTTCAAGGGCGGCCTTCAGCTCAAGCAGCAGGGCGCTGGCGACGGCCAGCGTAGTGGCAATCCAGAAATGGTCGTAATAAACGAGAGCGCCAACCACGTAAGTGGCCAGACCTGACATCTCCGTCGTCACGCCGGGGGCGGGGACGCTAGTGAGCTTGCGCCAGTAAGAGAGCAGCAGAAAACCCGCAACGACAACAAAGCCCAGCGTGACCGGCAGCAGTTGCCCGCGCGCCATCACGGCCATTGAGTAACCGATCAGGCCAATCAGGGGAAAGGTGCGCACTCCGCCGAAGGCATACTGTTCGGTCCGCTTCTTGCGTTCTTCCCGCTCGATCCCGATCAGGAAAGACAGGAAGAGCACGAGCAAGATCTTTACGCCGTCCGGGGGCAGCCACTGATAAAGTCTCAGAAGCATTTTTCAGACCTGCGCGAATTCTTGATCTGCCAAGACAACTTTCCCGAATTCCGGGGTTGAACTGCGGCTAGACCAAGTGTACACCTCTGGGCCGGGTCTTGATGGAATTCAATCCCTCGTTCGCCTGGTTGAGCAACGCGTCCATGGCCCTGCCCTCAGACCCGCCAATAGCTGCAGGACCGAAGACACTGGCACGCGGAGGTAAAACCGTAGGGCTCGCGATCAGAGCGGTTTTATCTTGTAGAGCCCCGCTCCATGCGGATCAATCTTGGCCGAGAACTGGTTATTAAAAGTACTTGCCACGCGTGAAAAGCAGATGATTGCCGGAGCTGTGTTGATCCACTGCCAGGACTTCCTGATTGGTCAGGAGTGAAAGCGTGAACGGGTCGAGAGTGAGCAGATCGCCGCCCATCATCAGCGGGGAGCGAAAGATCGACCACAGGGTCATCATGGTAATCTGCTCGTCATGGGTAAGACGTGTGAGGCGCGGACCGTCGTCAAACCCCCGAAGACGCAGCAGGCCAAGAGGCAGCATGTCGGCGTCCGGCCAATGGTTGGGCCCGATGTGGGGAGCCCAGAGCCGGCAAAATCCGAACTGGTTTCGCAGTTCCGGCCAGTTGTCCCACATGTCATTGGAGATGCGCCACATCTGGGAATGGCGCGCAACGTCGGCCGCCTCGCACACCGGGGTAGGACCGGGCGAGAGGCTCAGAACCATCGGCCGGCCGGAACGGTCCATGGCGCCGCGAAGCGCCTCGATTTCCGGACCGTGGTAAACCTCGCCGTAAGGATCCTCAGCGCGGCTCATGTCGTCCGCCTTGACAAAATCAACGCCCCACTCCGCATAAAGTTTGGCCAGCGAATCGTAATAAGCCCGCCCCGCCGGCCTTGAAACGTCAACGCCGTACATAGCCTTGGACCATGCGCAGGTGTTCAGGATGTTGGCGATGTCCTTGGCGTGCGCGTTGGTTCCGAGGATCGGCAGATTCTGCTCGACAGCGGCGCGCGGGATTCCACGCATAATGTGAATACCGAACTTCAATCCCAGGGAGTGAATATAATCCGCCAGCGGCTTAAAGCCCTGCCCACCTGCCGCCGAGGGAAAGCGTTTGGTTGCAGGCAGCAGACGGCCATACCCGTCCATCACCGGAACGCCCTTGACACGCCCCGTGGGGTAGTACCAGTAGTAGTCGACCACGATGTACTTCCACCCGTATTGAGCAAGATGATCAGCCATGTACCGGGCGGTGGCCCTGACCTGCTTTTCGTTAACGTCGCCACCGTAACTGTCGTAACTGTTCCATCCCATCGGGGGCGTGGGAGCAAGTCCGGTTGAAAGTGCCTTACTTTGCGTCCTTGCCGCCACAGTACTCCTGCCACCCAGGAACAATCCGGCAGTGATGGCCATGCCCACCGTAATAAGCAGTATTAAGAGAGAACGGGTTCGTTTCATCGCGCTACCCTCCGTCATTGATCAGGCGGCCAATTAAAACATCATCGTGCTCACAAAGCAAGATGGCCATTGCCTCCCGTAACTAACTCACGGCAACAAGCTCCGAGGTATTCTCTTGCCGCCATTGTATGAGTACTTCCGGCTGTTTGCCACTTTCGCACCCGGACGCTCGGCATCCATTCGCATGGAGCCTCTACAGAACTCGGTTGATGGATTCTCCCTGAGCGGCGTTCGCCTGCCCTTGCCCCCACAGATGAGGGCCGAGAGCTCTCCGGATTACGAGTGGCACATGCAGTCCTGAAGGTAGTATCCTAACACTAGGATTAGAGTCTGAGAGTCAGCGTACTTTTTCGCCTGAAGTTGCATGCTTTCTGGTGGGGTGAGACGGGGGCTTAACTTTGGGTCCCCGGGGCGGAAAAGGATGATGATGCGCTTTTCTCTAGGGAGAGCTTCCCGGCTGAGAAGCGTTAGCAAGGACTTATTGGAAACGCCGAACCAGGGTAAGGCCATGAGCTACATTAAGGACCTCCGGCGGCTGCCACTACCCAGAATTTCTTCACCGACTACCGAACGGAATCCTCGTACCCAAACATCCCAAAGCAGGAGTGTCCGGAAGCCTTGCGCTTTGTTCACAGTTGCTTGTATGGTGCTGCTGGTTGCATCCGCCATTGCCCTTGGAAAAGATCTGTCCAACAAAGAACTGGGCCGACTCCTGCTGATCCGGGGTCTGGATCGCGAAATTGCCGTGGCCAAGGTTCCCTTGCCTCGGGGAAAGCATGGTCTGTTTCTGAATGAGAAGGGACAAGTTGATAAGGAGCGAGCCAAGGAGGAATTCCGCAAGAACGGCACGGCAATCCAACCGGGCATGCCGGTCGAAATCACAAAGATCAAGTTTAAGCGCCATTCCATCGTTTTTCAGATCAACAACGGCGGGAAGAAGGGCAAGAAATGGTACCAGCACATCGAAATTGGAATGGGTGGGATGATGCAACCAATTGATCAGCAGCAGCAACAGAACCCGATTGCTTACGGTTCCTCTATAACCCTGAAATTGCATGACGAGAAAGGGTCGGACTTGAGTCCAGAGGAAGCTAAGAAGCTCTTGAGCACAGTCCTGGACTTCCATCGAAAGTCGCCCACAGAACTCTACTCGCCGAACATCCCCAAAAAATTCAAAGAGGCCATCCGCAAGCATGAGGTTCTGGTCGGAATGAACCGCGACGCAGTCCTCTCATCCAAAGGCGTGCCTTTCCGCAAGGTACGCGAAACCAAACCGAATGGTCCCGCCCCACGTCCTCTTCGTCGTCTTCAGCGGCGATACCGTTATCTCGGTCCATCAGTATTAGCTTTTTCTCAACCCTCCTCGGCTCTCCCGAACCAGACTGGCTCCAAGTCCGTTCTTACTTCCCAGCCAGAAAGTCACGGCAGTTTGCACTCGCAATTAACCTCAACATTTCTGCGCCGTCCTTCGCTACCAGAGGGATGGGCCAACCGCACCAGGTGCCGGCTGAGGAATGCATGCCCGCCGCCATGACTGCAAGATTATAGTTGCGAATAAGGCGTTTAAGGTGTTTACTGCGGTGGTGGAGGATGCCAGAAAGGAAACCCTGGACAGGGTCGCCAATCCTTTTTCCCAAGTCCTCCTCTCGTTGACGCAGAGTTACCGATCAGTTTTGGCGCCAGTCGCCCGCTAAGCAAGGTGCGGAAGTGTGGCTGTTGGCGCATTTCCAGGTAAGTTGCCTTTTCTTATCCCTCGGAAGCCCGAGGATTGTGATGCAAAACGCTCGATTGGAGGTCTGAGATGAAGAATTGGACGCGCCGTGATCTGCTAAGAACGGGCCTGTTGGCCCCGGCGGTGGCAGCCGCCGCGCGCGAAGCTGTCGCGCATGGGAAGGCTCCGGCTGCCTACAATGGAGAAGGACCCGCAACTCCACCCTTTCAATCCGAGCCGACGTCAGAGTCAGCCACGTCTGGCGCCGGTCGCGAACGTCTGCTCTTGGATTTCGGCTGGCGCTTCCATTTCGGGAACGCCGATGACCCCAGCAAGGATTTCGGATACGGGCAGGGTCAGTCTGGCAATTTCCAGAAGACGGGGAACTTCCTTTCGATCAGCTCCCTGGGGTTTGACGATAGCGGCTGGCGGGCCCTCGACCTGCCTCACGATTGGGCTGTCGAATTGCCCTTCACGAACGACCCGGCTCTCACAAGCAAGGGATTTTATCCTTTAGGTCGCACTTATCCCGCCACAAGCGTCGGTTGGTATCGCCGCGTCTTTGAACTTCCCGCCGCTGACAAAGGGAAGCGAATAACCATCGAGTTCGATGGCGCGTACCGGGGAACGATGGTGGCCTTGAACGGATTTTACATCGGCCGCCACAGCGGAGGGTACGATCCTTTCAGCTTTGATGTCACGGATTTTGCGAATCCCGGTGGCCGGAACGTCCTCGTGGTCCGCGTGGATGCTACGCAGAGTGACGGCTGGTTTTACGAGGGCGCGGGCATCTACCGGCACGTCTGGCTGGTGAAGACACAGCCGGTCCATGTGAAGAAGTGGGGAACGTTCGTGCGGTCGGAGGTGCGGCCCCGCGAAGCCACCCTCTTGATTCGCACGGAAGTAGAAAATAACGGCAAGGGGACGCAAAACGCGCGCGTCAAGTCGACGATTTACGATTCCTCCGGCAAAGCAGTGGGGAGTGCTACTGCCGCACCCGCGTCCATCCCGGAGTGGGGGGACCGCGCCTATGAACAACAGATCACGGTTAACCAGCCTGCGCTATGGTCTCTCGAGAAGCGAAATCTTTACAAGCTGGTGACGGAAGTGGAAGCAGGCGGCCGGATTGTTGACCGTTACGAGACTCGCTTCGGTATTCGCACTGTCCACTTCGATGGGCAGAAAGGTTTTTTCCTGAACGGCGAGCCCGTCAAGCTGAAGGGGACTTGCAATCACCAGGACCATGCCGGCCTGGGTGCTGCGCTGCCCGATGCCGTGCAGTATTATCGCATCCGGAAGCTTCAGGAAATGGGATGCAATTCGCTGCGTACGTCGCATAACCCGCCAACGCCGGAGCTGCTCGACGCCTGCGATGAACTGGGAATGCTGGTATTCGATGAGACGCGTATGATGTCGACGAATCCCGAAGGCCTGAGCCAGTTCGCGGACCTGGTGCGGCGCGACCGCAACCGTCCGAGCGTTTTCATGTGGTCGATGGGCAACGAAGAACGCGTGGCAAACACCAAAAGGGGCGTATTGATTCTAACGGCGATGAAGGAGGTTGCCCACCTGCACGACGGTTCACGGCCCGTGTCTTGTGCTCCGACTGGCGCGATTGGAACAGGCGGCCTCGCCGTGTGTGACGTGATCGGCTACAACTATATGGACCCTGGTGCTGAAGCCTACCACAAAGCGCATCCGGATCGCCCCGTTATGGGCACGGAGAATGTGAGCGCTGTCGGGACGCGTGGCAAATACATCACCGATCCCGCGCAAGGTTATGTGGGTTCGTACGATCCCTACACGACCACCGGGCGCGCTTCGGCGGAAGGCTGGTGGAGATTCTGCGACGCTCGCCCCTGGCTTTCGGGTGGCTTCGTATGGACAGGGTTCGACTACCGTGGCGAACCCTCACCCAACGGGTGGCCTAACATCAGCTCGCAGTACGGCATTATTGATACCTGCGGATTTCCAAAAGACTCTTTTTACTATTACAGGTCGTGGTGGACCACCGAGCCGGTTCTGCACCTGTTCCCGCATTGGAATTGGCCGGGCAGGGATGGGCAGGAAATCGCCGTGTGGGTCTACTCGAACCTCGACAAGGTGGAGCTGTTCCTCAACGGCAAAAACCTCGGCGCGAAGCAGATGCAGAAGGATCAGCATTTGGCCTGGATTGTGAAGTACGCTCCCGGCGCGATTGAGGCCCGTGGGTACAAGGACGGGAAGCAAGTATTGACGGCAAAGCGCGAAACCACGGGACCTGCTGCAAAACTGGTGATGAAGGCGGATCGCGAAGAAGTCTCCGCCGATGGTGAAGACGTGGCAATGTTCGCCGTCGAAGTTCACGACGCGCAGGGCCGTGTTGTGCCGCAAACAAACAATGAAGTGGCTTTCCGGGTCTCGGGGCCGGGGAAGCTGATCGGCGTTGGTAACGGTGATCCGACGAGCCATGAGTCCGACAAGGGCACGTCGAGAAAAGCCTTCTCCGGGCTTTGTATGGCCATTGTCCAGTCGGAGAAAACGTCCGGAAATATCACCGTTGAAGCGACTTCCCCCGGACTTGCTTCCGCCAGTGTCACGATTGCCGCGAAGAGCACAACGCTCCGTCCTCAGGTAGCCGTTTGGAAGCGCGAGGTGCCCGTCGGCCCAGGGCTCACGGGATTGTGGAGGCCGATACCGTCTCCTGAAGCGGGCAACGGCTTTTTAGCGCGCCTCTTCGGCGGTGGCAACGTCTTGTTCACTCTCACGCAGGAGGGGAACAAGCTGACAGGAACGATGGAAGGTGGCGGCGGTTTCTTTGGCAGCAACGCGCCCGTCCCGATCGAAGAAGGCAAGGTGGAGGCCAATAAGGTCTCATTCAGGGCGGGGATGATCACCTACTCGGGAAATCTAACTGCAGGCCGGATCGAGCTACATCGAACAATACACTTCCCCTTCCACTTGGGGCTTACTCCCAAGCAGCCTTCCGGGAAGCGTCCCGCGATCGGGCCGCCGCCGGATGGAAGCGATCCCTCAAGAGGAACCGCTTTCAGGCGCCGTCCGACCGCCCTTGTTCTGCATCGGGTGCAGAGCTAGGTGATCGCTCGCGCTCCTGA
>JARRJI010000306.1:0-8150 GCA_037379595.1 Acidobacteriota bacterium
CGGTAACGAAGTCGGAAGCGGGCGAGGCAAGGAACACCGCTGTTCCGGCAACTTCCTCGGGTTGGCCCCATCGCCCGGCAGGGGTCCGCGCGAGAATTTCCTCGTTCATGGGCATTGTACGTACAGGCGCCGTCATGTCGGTTTCGATCCATCCTGGTGCGATCGCATTGACCTGAATATTGTGCGTGGCGAGCTCAATGGCCATGGACTTGGTCAGTTGGACAATCGCTCCTTTTGCCGCGCTATAAGAGGGGACCAGCCCCGATCCGAAGATCGAGTACATGCTGCCGATGTTGATAATCTTTCCGGATTTTCGACGTATCATCGATGGGGCGGTAAGCTTGGAAAGAAGGAACACCGCGTTGAGTTGCGTCTCGATCACGTTATCCCAATCTTCAGATGTTTCGTGCAACACGCCGCCGCTCAGCGAAACGATGCCCGCATTATTCACCAGGATCCCGATGCCACCGAGTTCGCTTTCGACCCTCTTCAGCGCGGGCTCCAGGCTGGCGCGCTGGGTTACATCAACCCTCACCGCCAGCGATGGGACTCCGGTTTCTTTGAGTTCATCAAGCACGCGCTGGTTCTTCTCTTCGTTTCGTCCAAATATCGCGACGGCGGCCCCGGCTTCAGCCAATCCCAGAGCAATACCGCGGCCAATTCCTCCATTACCTCCCGTCACGACAGCCACCCGGCCGGTTAAATCAAATAACCCGGGCGTTTTCATCAAGCCCCCCTTCAAAAATCCACGCCAGGACTAGCGCTGCGGAGTAATCCACGTCAGGCAGTCAGAGCGAAGCCACCGTCAGGTGCCAACGTAGCGATGTTATCCAGTTCGATTGAGCCCCGGAGGGGGATTATAGCATAGAGGACACCCTATTGAGTCTTGCGAGAGCGGCCTGATAACTGTTGCATCCTGGCCGATCAGGTGGCACTTAGTCATCGTGTCTATTCCGGTCGGATTACGGGGCACTTGGAAGCTGGGTGGTCAGGCAGCGTTTTGCCGTAGAACGGCATAACCGTACATTGTGCGGTTCTTGAAGCCTATTGCCTCAACCTTCGGTTATCCGACGATGCACCTGGAACGACCACCCCACATCCGCGCATAGGCCGTTAGCACCAAGCCCCTGGTCATCTGCCCGGCACCGCGGGGGGATCTACGCAAGAGCCTTCATCAGGACGTCTCGCATTTCGTCCGGGCTCAATTGAACAGGGTTCCCTTTGGTGCTGCTGGCTCGCGAGGCTTTTTCCACCAACACGGGGATGTTCTCTGAGCCGATCCCATTAGATCGAAGGGAAGGAATACCCAGTTCGTCGCAGATACCACGCACCCAATCAATGCCATCCTCGGCGCGGGCATCGGCCCGGCCCGTCAGCATGGTGGCGACTTCGGCGAAGCGGCGCAAGGCTTCGCTTTCGGGCGCGCGCTTTCGCAAGACTTGGATATTTACGTGCATGCCGTGCGGGAGGAGCGCGGCGCAGACGGCTCCATGCGGGGCGGGGAACATGCCTCCCATGGGTCCGGCGAAGCCGTGAACGATGCCCAGACCCGCATTGGCCAACGCCAAACCACTCATCAGGCTGGCGAGCGCCATATCGGAACGAGCCTCGACATTGTGCCCGTCGTGGTACGCCCGTCGCAATGAGCGGCCGGCTCGCTCAATTCCCTCCCTGCATAGCCCGTCCGTCATGGGGTTGGCACGGGCGGATACATAGGCCTCGATCAGTTGCGTAAGCGCATCGAGGCCGGTGTGTGCCGTCACGGCTGGAGGCAGATTCAAGGTCAGTTCAGGGTCCACCACGGCGAGCCGCGGGAGCATCAGAGGACTTCGCAGGCTTACCTTCACCTGATGTTCTGGCGAACTCAGGACGGCATTGCGGGTGACCTCGGAACCTGTCCCGGCGGTGGTCGGTACCGTGATGAAGGGCGCGGACGGCAGGAGCAAAGGCTTGCCGGCCCCGATGACCTCCAGGTAATCCAACAACTCCCCGCCATTGGCGAGGAGAGCGGCAATCGCTTTGCCGGCGTCAATGGCGCTGCCGCCCCCGAAACTGACCACCAGGTCGCACCCGTTGATGCGAGCCAGCTCGGCCCCGCGGCGAATCATCTCGAGCGTGGGCTCGCCATCGACGGCAAAAGAGGAAAGTGAGAGACCGGAGGTCCTGAGTTCTACAGCCAGCGGCATGGCACGCCCGGTTGAGTGACCCGTCACCAGCAATGCATGTTTTCCCAACTTGCCCGCGGCTGGCGCGACTTCGCGCACGGTTCCCGGCCCGAAGACAATGCGCGACGCGGTGGCGAATTCAAAGCGCATGGCTTTTTACCAGCCGGCATCCGGAGGGAAGAGGTTGGTGTATTTTACGCTGGTGCGCGCCTCCGCCATCATCGTGGCGACCTTCTCGCGCCAGACCTGGTAATGACTGGTTTCCTTGTGGCGGGCGGGAGCTTCGCTAGTGCGGTAGACCTCCACCAGGACGAAGCGTGAAGGGTCATCGGCCTGCTGAATCACGTCGAATCGAGCAATTCCCGGTTCCTTCACGCTTTGCCGGGCGTTTTCCACAGTCGCCTCCTTAAAGGTTTCGACGAACTCCGGCCTGACGGATACGTGGACATGAACGATAAGCATGGGTCAATCCTCACTGCATCGAATTATCGCTTAGGCTCCGTTGCCGGGCTATTTTTCTCGGCCACCGCAAGCTGAACGCACAAAGCCACGCCTTCGGTGGCTTGCGCAACCTCGCTCAAATCAGGGAAAGTCGGAGCGATACGGATCGTGCGGTCATTCGGATCCACTTTATAGGGATGGGTGGCGCCCGCGGGGGTTAGTTCGACGCCCGCATCCTTCGCCAGAGCAACCACCCGCTTCGCGCAGCCTTTGCGCACATACAAAGTAATGAAGTATCCGCCTTTCGGTTTCGTCCAGCTCACATCCGCCAGGCCTGAGATCTTCGCCTCAAAGATCTCGAGCACCTTATCAAACTTCGGAGCGATCAACTTCCGGTGCTTTTCCATCAAGTCAAGAATCCCCGCATGATTCTTCAAGAACCGTATATGCCGCAACTGGTTGACTTTGTTGGGACCGATTGACCGCGCCGACATCCGCTTCAGGTACCAGCCAATGTTGTCACTCGAGGAAGCAAACATCGCGAGGCCCGAACCAGCCATGGTGATCTTCGAAGTCGAAGCAAACACCAGAGGCCGGTTTGCATGCCCATGCTGAGCGCAGCGCTCAAGGATGTTGGCGATCTCGACCCGCTCCTCCGTCAGATGATGCACACCATAGGCGTTATCCCAAAACAGGCGAAAATCGGGTGCGGCTGTCTTCATCGCCGCCAGCCGCTCCACGATTTCGTCGGAATAGACCGTGCCGGTGGGATTGCTGTACTTCGGGACGCACCACATTCCCTTGATGGATGCGTCATCTGCAACCCATCGCTCGACTTCGTCCAGATCAGGGCCATTCTCCATCATCGGTACCGAGATCATTCGAATGCCGTACACCTCACAAATCGTGAAATGCCGGTCATAGCCCGGCACCGGACAAAGGAAAGATATGTCCCCTTGCTTACCCCAAGGCACGTCGCTGTCGCAGGTTCCTTTCAGCAGCGACTGCGTGACGACATCGTGCATCAACGCCAGGCTTGAGTTATTGGCCACCACCACCTGTTCAGCCGGCGCCCCCAGCATTTTTGAGAACAAGCGCCGTGCTTCCGGCAGTCCCTGAAGGATGCCGTAATTGCGGCAGTCGGTCCCGTTCTCGGAGCGGTAGTCGTCCAGACCGGGAAGCGAAAGCAACTCGCGGCTCAGATCCAGTTGGTCAGCGCCGGGCTTTCCACGCGTCAAGTTGAGTTTGAGCCCCTTCTTCTTGAAAGCTTCGTAGCTTTCCCTTATTCCTAGCTCCACCTGTGGGTTGGTAACTTCTGGCATTCAACACCCTCCTCCGACATTTGTCCAAAAAAATTACTACTCTTCGGCTTATATCACGACAGCACGAACCACAACAAAAAAAGGGCAAGTCAATGGACAAGCCAATTCTCTTGACGCTCCACGACATAGCCATTTGTTACATGCTACGCTCTCGACCGTGCTTCGGAACGACATGCCTGCGCAAATAGTATACCAGCGGCCCCGCCCCGTTAAAGGATCTGAGGTTTCCGATAATCATGGGCTTGGCTGCTTCACCCAGCAGCGCGGCTGCGGCCTCCCGGAACTCTTTGGGGCCTGGCTCTCTTATGTCCGACGGTTTGCGAACTACTTCAGATTGAAGACCCGGAGCAGGGCGCGAATGAGGCCGGAGAGCGCCCCTCCGTAGCGAAGTCGGAAACGGGCTTTCAGGAGCAAGCGGATTCCCGTTACCTAGGCAGTAGTAAGACGTACGTGCCAGGGGTCTAGAAAGCTGTTGGCTTTAACTTTGGCCTACCCGATAGTGTGCGGAGCAGAACGATCCACTATAAAATGCGCGCCGAGACATGCCCGGGTTATAATCGCGTCGATAAGTCGTCAGGAGATGGCCGAAGCCGCGGGATTACGGTGATCGAAAGGTGCCGGCGGAGTGGCCATGCCGGGACGGGCGTCTGACCACGCCATATCCTTAGCAATTCCAGGAGATTCCAGTGAAGCAAACCATCCGCAGTTACATGCTGATCTTGCTCTTAACGGTGCTCGGTACGTTGTTGGCCGGACCGTCATCAGCCCAGACCTCCCATGCGCAGGCACCATCCTCCGCCTTGCCGAGCGAAACTCCGGCCAAATTTACACCCGTCACAACCAGCTTCAACTACACCCGGCGTGACGTCATGATTCCCATGCGCGACGGGGTCAAGGTGGTGCAGGACATTCGCGGGAAGCACGGCTCCCAGGGCGACTTTGTGATGAACCGGCCGGTCCACGGACCGCTGAACCCGACGCCCGTCGATGAATCGACGGATACCTACGACACGATTGACTGGCTGGTGAAGCACGTTCCGGAGAGCAACGGTAAGGTCGGCATCCTGGGGATTTCCTACGACGGCTTTCTCACCTTGATGGCCCTGGTCCATCCTCACCCGGCGCTGAAAGTGGCCGTGCCCATGAATCCCATGGTGGACGGCTGGAGGGGCGATGACTGGTTCCACAATGGCGCCTTTCGCGAGCAGATGATGCCCTACATTTACGAGGAGGAGGCATCGAGAAAGACCAACATTTTGTGGTGGACAAGCCACTTTGACGACTACGACACGTACCTGCAGGCGGTCTCAGCGGGCCGGCTTGGTCGCAGCCGCGGCATGGAACAGCTAGGATTCTGGAGGAAGATCCTCAAGCACCCGAGCTACGACACCTTCTGGAGCGAACAGGCTGTAGATAAAATTCTGGCGGCGCAGCCTCTGAAAGTTCCAACGATGCTTGTTGACAGCCTTTGGGACCAGGAGGATATCTACGGCGCCATCGCTGTCTACAAAGCCATCAAGCCCAAAGACACCCATAACGACAAGGTCTTTCTGGTGATGGGCCCCTGGCATCACGGGCAGGAGATCGAGGACGGCAGCAGCCTGGGCGCCCTGAAATTCAACAGCGACACCGGCCTCTACTTCCGCGAGAAAATCCTGCGGCCGTTCCTGGCGCAATATTTGAAGGACGGCGCGCCCAAAGCCCACATTGCACCGGTCACGGCGTTTGAAACCGGGACGAACACATGGCGGCGCCTGCCGGCATGGCCGGCCGGGTGCGCAAGCGGCTGTACGGTCCGGACGACTCCGCTCTATCTTGAGCAGGGGCTGAAACTCAGCTTCGCCGCGCCGCAAACCGGCGCCAGCGCGTTCGACCAATACGTTTCCGACCCCGCCAAGCCCGTGCCATACCGCGCCCGGCCAATTATGCCGGTCGGCTACTCCGGACTTCGGACCTGGCCCCAATGGCTGGTAGACGACCAACGTGAAGAATCCGGCCGTCAGGATGTCCTGGCCTTTGTCTCCGACGTTTTGAAAGCGCCGCTGAAGATCAGTGGACAACCAGTCGTGCATCTTGTTGCTTCAACCAGCGGGACGGATTCGGATTGGGTAGTCAAATTAATCGATGTTTATCCTGACGAGGTGGCAAGCGAGCCCAAACTGGGCGGTTATCAATTGATGATTTCGGCGGATATTTTCCGTGGACGCTATCGTGAGAGCTTCGCGAAGCCGGAGGCGATCACGCCCAACAAGCCCTTGCTTTATCGCTTTGAGCTTCCTACGGCGAACCATGTCTTTCTGCCGGGCCACCGCATCATGGTGCAAATCCAGTCAAGCTGGTTCCCGCTCTACGACCGCAATCCCCAGACCTTTGTCCCCAACATTTTCTGGGCCAAGCCGGGCGATTACCGGAAGGCTACGCAGCGTGTTTACCACACGCCCGGCGAGGAAAGCTTTATCGACCTGCCTCTGGTCACGAAGCCCTGAGACAGCATTCCTCCGCTCCGTTCATGCTCAAAGGACGGAGAATTTCGTACCGTCGAAAACACGAGTGGGCGCTTATAAGGAGCCTCTCTGATTTAGGGCGGTTACTGCGTGGGATGGACGATGGTCTTTACAACGCCATCCCGGTAACCTGCAACGAGGTCAAAAGCCCGCTTCGCATCGGCCAAAGGGAAATGATGAGTAACGAGTTGATCCACATTGATGGTGCCGCTCGCAACAAGGTTAATGGCAGCGTCGATGCACTGGTTCTGCCTGCGCACGTTTTGCAGGCGGATTTCCTTGCGCCGGAGGTCGTGGATGTTGAAGCTCACCCGGTCCGTTTCCGGAATCCCGATCACGAGCACTGTTCCGCCCGGCTTCAATACTTCAACGGCCTGGTCAAGCGTTTCCTGTTGCCCGGCGCACTCGAATACGTAGTCCACCCCCAGTGGCTCCGTTTCCCGGATAGCGCGGACGACGTCGATTCTGTTGGCATTTCCCACCCAGACCGCTCCGCATCGCCGGGCTACTTCCAGACGCTCATCGAGCAGGTCGGTCACGTAGGTCCTGCAATCGCAGGCTGCCCGGCAGGCAAGCAGCACGCACAATCCAATAGGACCGCTCCCCAGGATCGCGATTTTCGCTCCCGGCTGCATCGCTGCCAATCGCTGGGCATAAACTCCGATTGAGAGGGGCTCTACGACAGCGGCCTGTACCATGGTCATGGAGTTTGGAACCGCAAAGCAGGAACTTTCCGGCATCACCAGGTATTCTGCGAGTGCCCCGGTAGCCTGTCCGGGACTTCCCAGGAAGCCCTGGTTGCGGCACGTGTGTTCCCGGCCGGCCAGGCACTGATCGCACTTCCCGCACCTGATCAGCGGATCGACGGCCACGTGCTGTCCCACCTTCAAGTGCTCCACATCCTCGCCGATTTCAACCACTGTTGCCGCGCACTCATGTCCGGTCCATTCCGGATATTTAGCCGTTACGGAACCGATCCGGCCTGTTGTGTAATAATGCACGTCCGATCCGCAAACGCCAACCGTCTCGACGCGCAGCAAGACGCTGCGAGGATCCATGATTTCTGGTCGTGCCGTCTCTTGAATCTCCATTTGGTGCAAACCTGTCAAAAACGCCGCTCGCATAGTGGCTCCTTGAAGTCAGGGCCCTGAAAATACTTACAGTGCCCACTGATACTTGGCTTCGTCTATCATACTTGAGGCTTTCTCGCTTGTGCTCTGGTTCGTCGGTCCAGTCATCGAAGGCGTGAAGAAATGGGGCCCGCTCTGACGACCTTTACCCGCTTCATCTTGCGATTCAATTCTCAACTCTCAATCTGCGAGCTAAGCGGAAGCCTCTCAGCAAGTTTATCCGCGAAGTGAGTTTAGATAATCCGACGCTTCGTTTGGCAAGCCCGGTCCGACGCGTTCATCTGGCGTATTCCTCCATCTACATCCCGGAATCTCGTTTGCCCCGCTTCGAAGATCTCGTCTGAAACGATCCGCTGATGCGGCAGCTCAACTGTCCCACTTTGATGCCCGCCCAGCTTTCCCTTCAGACGCAAATGTGGGATAATCACAAGAAACAGCAGGAAGCAGGGGTGGATGAGCAGAGTTGAAAAAACCTTAGTACTCATCACACTATTGTCTCTACCGGTTCTACCCGGTTGTACGGGCAGCGATGCGCCGGCTCAAGGGTCGGCGAGCAGCGGAGCGATTGCCAGACCGAAGGATGCCGCC
>JARRJI010000307.1:0-10104 GCA_037379595.1 Acidobacteriota bacterium
CTCGACGGCATCCCGATCGTCGACGCGGGCAGCGGATTGTGGCCCTCCGCCTCGCTTCCTCAAACCAATATGTTCCAGAACACCAGCGTCACTTACGGGCCGGGAGATCCGGTCAACCGCTATTACACCGACGTCGGCGGGTCCATCGAGTTCACACCCGTGCAGCCCGCTTCCAAGGCGCACGTGGACGGCACTCTGAGCTTTGGCAGCTACAACCAGAAGAACCTGGAACTCAACATGCTCACCGGCCTCTATCACGGCTGGTCCACCGTGGTTTCCGGCGGCATCGGCAAAGGCGACAGCTTCCGCTCGGCCCAGGACGGCTTTGCCAACCCCGGCAAGGACGGCGCAATCTACGCCAAGACGACGAAATCCTTCCAGACGGGCATCTTCTCAGTCGGCGGGTATTTCGCCAGGGCCGGCGCTTACCGCGCACAGATCGTTCCCACCACCGTGGTGCCGGGCCTCAGCATTTTGGGGCTCGATGTGCCGAACGCTCCGGTCTACAGCCAGCAGACCTCGGGCTTCTACAGCACCCTGCCCTTCAGCAGCTATAACAAGTACGACGTCAACGAACTGGGCATGCTCTATGCAAAGGAAACCTTCCTGTTGAGCAACACGACGGGCGTGCAGAACGATACGTGGTACACGCACGAATTCCGCCTGCACGAGCGGACGAACGACGTGTATATCCCATCCGATGCGCAGGCCCAGGAATGGAACATGGACGGCGGCAATGGCCCTCAGCAGATCGTGAATGTCGGAGGCAAGATCCGCTCCTCCTACTTTATCCAGGACAATTTTGCGGCCTTCCTTCAGGACGACTTCCACCCGGTCGCGTGGCTGCACATCACCCCAGGCGTCCGGTTTGACCGATACACGACCAATTATTACTCCGGCACGCTGCAGGACTTCAGCTTCGCTCCGGGCGTGGTTCTCAGCACCCACTGCCCCGAAACCGGAACGTCGACGACCGGCAACACCCACGACCAGGCGGCCTCCTGCGGCAACCACCAGGCCCGTATGGCGGTCGAACCTTCGATCAACGTCGCGGTCCAGGCGCGGCCCTGGCTGACGTTCTATGGCGGCTACGTAAAGACTTACCGCTCGCCCTCGCTCGGCGGCGGCGGAGGTATTTTCCAGGACCAGAACGCCAACAAGTACTACCTTCTCGCCAGCGGCAGTTACTACCAGGCAGGCTTCAAGGTGCATAAAGCGCGCATCGGGCACATGAGAAACGTGCTGTTCGGCGCTGCTTATTATCACCTGACCTATTCTAATGAGCAGTTGTCGGTTGAACTCGGGAACGGCAACGTGATCAACACCAGCGGCAGTTCGAACTATCACGGCGTCAACGCCTACTTTGACATCAACCCGATTACGAACATGCACCTGTTCACCAACCTTAACGGCGAAGGCGCCAGTTACACGCAGTTCGTGAGCGGCGGCGTGGAGTTTGCCGGCCTGCCGGTGCCCTACGTGCCCACGGAAACCTGGAACACCGGCGCCTACTACACCGTCGCGCCTCATGAGCGGACGCTCGTTGAGCCGCGATTCTGGTTCCAGTTTGTGGGCCCGCAACACATCTTCGACAATTGCGGCCTGGTCAACGGGGCGTGCACCACGGCCGTACCCAGCAAGCAGAACATGCCCTCTTACGAGACGGCCAACCTTTCGTTCAATGTCCCTGTCATGAAGCATCTCAGCCTGAACCTGGACATGCTCAATCTGTTCAACAAGCATTACAACCTTTACGAATACATCTCTTCGGGCGGCTACTATGGCACGTCAACGGGAGGCTACGCGTTCGCTTATCCCGGGCAGCCGTTCACCGTCTTTGGCAGTGTCCGCTTCGCCTTCTAACCGGCACGGACGGAGAACAACCCACAGACACGAACGCCGCGGTATCACAATGATGCCGCGGCGTTTCTGCATGAACCGGGTTATTTGCAGCAGGATTGGGTTGCGGCATGCCGGGCATAAAGCCCGGCGCTACGGGTCTCCGCGTTCAGAGGCAAGGCGCCCCTACCAGCGCGCTCAATTCCGACAACGATGTGATGCGAGGGCACGCGGCGTCGGGGTAGGCGCCGACAGGGTCCATAAGAATTCCACGGAGCCCGGCCAGTTCTGCACCACCGATGTCCGTCGCGTAAGTGTCCCCCACGTAGACTGCGTTCTGCGGCGCCATGTGTGCGCGCTCCAGCGCGATCTCAAAGATCTCGGGATGCGGCTTTTCCACTCCGACGACGGCCGAATCGATGACGAATTCCAGGAACTCGTCCAATCCCGCGCGCTGAAGCTGGCCCTCAACGCTTCCGTCGGAATTCGAGACGACGGCGAGAAAGAACCCTGCCGACTTCAGGCTGTTGAGAACTCCAACGGTCTCCGGCAGGACCCTGGACCAGGTGCGGATGTCTCGAAACCTCCTGATCACCAGATCGAGCGCCAGTTGGCGATTCTCCGCCGTCGCTCCAATCTGTTCCAGCAGCGCGCGGAGGAAATGCTCCCAATAGGCAAGGTTGGCCGATCGCGGCGGATGCCCCTCGCGGATCTGCGGCCACAGAAATTTGTCCAGGTTTCGCTTGCCCGCTCGCTCCGCTTCCCGGAAATGCTCCACGCGAGCCTGGAAACCGGCCGCTTCGAGATCCTGGACAATGCTTTCAATCTGCGGAAAAAGCAGCGTGTTTCCGGCATCAAGGAAAATTGCGCGTACTTGTGAGGCCATTCAGGCAGTTCCTTTTTCAGGCTTGTGCCCCGGGATCAGGCCGCCACGGCCTGCCGAATCTGCGCCAGCAACGATTGCCTTTCTTCTTCGGGCAGGAAGGCGGCTCGCGCGGCGTTTTCCGAGAGCCCGGCCAGTTGCTCGCCTGTAAGCGAGAACGCGCCGGCCGCTTTGACGAATTCCTGCTCGATGGAAGTCCCGACCAGGGCGGGGTCGTCCGAGTTGAGGGTCACGATCACGCCAGCCTCGAGAAACGCCGGCAACGGGTAATCGCGAAACTCCGGAATCAATCCCATGGCAACATTGCTGCCGGGACAGCCCTCCAGCGGGATTTGGCGGTCGCGCAGAAGCGAGCACACTTCCGGGTCGCGCGCCGCGGTCAGGCCGTGGCCAATGCGTTCCACCTGCAACAGCTCAACCGCCTGCCGCACGCTCTCAGCCCCGACGGTTTCCCCGGCGTGGGCCAGCGTATGCAGCCCGCAGTCACGGGCTTCACGATAAACGTCGCCGAAGAGGTTTGCGGGGCCGCGCTCCTCATCGCCGCCCAGTCCAAACGCCACCACGCCCGCCGAACGGTACCGGCTTGCCCACTTGAGGACCTCGCGGGCATGTTCGGGACCGAAGTGTCGGATGGCGTCTAAAATCCAGTTGACCCGCACGCCCAGGCGCGCGCCGGCTTCGAGCGAAGCGGCGCGAACCGCCTCATACACGCGGTCGAGCTGCTGCTGCTTCCACAGGACCACGCCCGCCGCGAGCGTAATCTCCGCATACTTCACGTTCTGCGTGGCCAGCCATTCCATCAGCCGGACGGTCGCCAGCGCATAATCTTCCGGGGTTTCCAGCATTTGCACGGCAAACGTGAAGGCCTCAATGAAATCCGTGAATTTCGAGTAGCGATAACCAGCCTGCTGCCGATCGAGAATCCACTGCTCGACTTCGGTCCCATCGCGCCCGTGGCCGCGGGAAAGTTCGCGCAGCGTCGCCGGCCGGAGGCTTCCCTCAAGGTGCAGGTGGAGCTCCACCTTGGGCAGTTTTGTCACGAATTCTTGAGGGAGAGACATCGGGTAACTTTCGGGGTCAGCCTGATTGTTTTTGCGAGACGTTCGAACACGCGGCCGGCATTCAGTGGTTGTTGTTATTGCCCGGCAATTCAGGACGGCCGGCGTTGACCCACGCGGTGTACCAGTAGGACCCGATATCGTGCGCGGACTCGCTGATCTCCTTCATCGCCGTCGACCCCACGCGCGAATAGAAGCGGTCATAATACTCGTCGGTGTAGCCCGGCTGGCCGGCCAGAGCCCGAAGGTCCGCCAGGATAATCTGGTCCACCCAGGTGTGGGCTTCCAGAACCATCTGAAAGGCGTGCTCCGTGGGATCGCTGATCTTCGAGGCGTTGTCAGGACGAAACATGAAGAAATGCGAATAGCGCTCGACAAGGTCGGACCCAAAGCGCCTCTCAAGCCCGGTCGGCCCGGTAAGCTGCCTGACGTGTTCCCAGTCGCGCTTTCTGAAGTCATTGGTCAACTTCAGGCTGTATTCTCCAACCTGCCAGGGCAAGACACCGTTGTGCTTGATGTGCCCCGGTCCGTACTTCTTGACGGCCGCCCTGTAGGCGTGCGGCAGTTCAAGATAGGGAAACATGCCGTACTTGTTGAGGAAAATGTAATGCCGCATCCGCTCGTAACGGTCCTTTTTCATCCACTCTTCAGGATCGTTGGCGTGGGCAAGAATAAAGCTGCGGTTCGTCCGGAAGAAGTCGCCCAGGCCCGAAGGCAGCGTGCCGATGGCCCAGTCGTCGGCCAGCCGGTGGGCCGAACCGCCCCAGCAGTAGGCAGGCGGGGCAGCCAGCGTCACGGCGGCGGCAAACACGGCAAACATCAGGAGAACCCGCCCCGTTTGCATGCAGGGCACAGGTTCGAAGGATGCAGATCCGGGCTTCATCAGGTTCGAGTGTCGGAACATGGATCGCACGACCGTTCCCATTTTACAGCATGTCGCCGCGCTTTTGGCTTTTCTCAGCGTTCGGAGAGCCCTGTCTCGATCACCTGACCCTGCCCGGCATTCTTTGAATTCTCCCGGGCGAATTCGCTGTGGTGACGGCTGTAAGTAAAGTAGATCGCCAGGCCGATGACAAGCCAGATCAGGAACCGCAGCCAGGTTTCCACCGGCAGGCTGGCCATCAGGATCAGACAACAAAGCACGGAAGCAATCGGAATCAGAGGGACCCAGGGAACGCGAAAACCGCGGCGGCGTTCAGGCTGCGTCCGGCGCAGCACCAGGACCCCGACCGACACCAGAAGAAAAGCAAACAACGTTCCGATGTT
Organism: Acidobacteriota bacterium; assembly: GCA_037379595.1. GTDB lineage: Bacteria > Acidobacteriota > Terriglobia > UBA7540 > UBA7540 > SCRD01. Next base: position 5,047 of record JARRJI010000307.1, read on the forward strand.
GGAAAGATCGGCAAGCGTTCCGATGTTGAAGATTCCGGCAGGAATGGCGACAAAGAATCCCGCCGTCCAGGTGCTGACGTGCGGCGTGCGAAACTTCTTGTGGACCTTTGAAAACGCCCGCGGCAGCAGGCCGTCGCGCGACATGGCAAACCACACGCGAGCCTGCCCCAGTTGAAAAACCAGCAGCGAGCTCAGCATGCCCGTCAGCGCCCCGATGGTGACCCAGCGCTCCACCCGCGGAAGTCCGATCGCGGCCAGCGCGTTGGCCACCGGAGCGGCGTTGCGCAGCGACTGCCAGTTCTGGATTCCCGTCAGCACGATCGCCACTGAGCAGTAGAGAATGGTGCAAACGATCAGGGAAGCGATGATACCGAAGGGAACGTCTTTCTGCGGATTGCGGCACTCCTCGGCCGCCGTGGAGACGGAATCAAATCCGATGTAGGTGAAGAAGACGATGGCCCCGCCCGTCAGCACGCCCTGGAAGCCGTTGGGCATGAACGGCGACCAGTTGGAAGGATGGATGTGGCCGGACGCCCAGGCGATGAAGATCAGGATGGCGATGATCTTCACGCCGACCATGAAATTGTTGGCGCCGGCGCTTTCCCGGATGCCCACAACCAGAATCACGGTGAGAATCATCACCACCAGAAAGCCCGGCAGGTTGAAATAAGAGCCGGAGAAGTGGAGCGAAGAATTGAGCATGGGCTCGGAGAGTTTGGGCGGCAGCCTCAGGCCGAAGTTCCGGAGCAGGCTGTCGAAGTAAGCGGAGTAGCCCACGGCCACGGCCATGTTGCTGACCGCGTACTCCAGGATCAGGTCCCAGCCGATGATCCACGCCACCAGTTCGCCCAGCGTTGCGTAGGTGTAGGTGTACGCGCTGCCGGCGATCGGAATCATGGAGGCCAGCTCGGCATAGCACAGCCCCGCCAGCCCGCAGGCAACCGCCACCATGAAAAACGAGAGCGCGATCGCCGGACCGGCGCCGGGCCGCCCGGCCGTCCCAATCGCGTGCTCGCCGTACATGAGGACGCTCAGCAGCGGAGCCTTGAGCAGCGAGTGGACTTCCAGCTTTTCGCCCGCCGCCGCGGTGCCCGTCAGCACAAAGATGCCGGCGCCAATGATGGCTCCGACGCCCAGCGCCGTCAGCGACCACGGGCCGAGCGTCTTGCGAAGGCGGTGCTCGGGCTGCTCGGCATCCGACAGCAGCTTGTCAATGCTCTTGGTGCGAAGGAATTGTGCGGCCAAAACACTCCTTTGGATCGGCAATCCGAAGCGGTCGAGCCGCGAACGGTGATCGCCGCTCGCGGCACAACTGAAGCAGACAGCGGGGGCAGTTGTGGCCGCGGCGGAGTTCTCCGCTGAATGCCGCAATGCCCCGGCCGGATCTGCTGGTCACTTACCGGCGGGCGAGTCCCGGACCTCTCTTCTTCACCTTCGGCTTGTGCGAACCGCGAGGTTCAGTCTGCTTGGGCTTCGGCGGTTGCTTCTTGCGAGCCTCCCGCTTCAGTTTTTTCCGTTCTGCTTTATCTTTGATGCTTTTGGTATTCACTGATCGTCTCCTGGTTCAGCTTTGCAATCCGGCAGGTTGCCGAAAGGATTTTACGCCTGTCATCCTGAGCGCAGCGAAGGATCCCGGTATTTATCTCCAGGAAATACAGAGATGCTTCGCTTCACTCAGCATGACGCTTCAGCCTTTTCAGCAACCTCTTAATGCCGCCGTTGAGGTTTCTGGCTGCATTGTGCCCGGCGTTTCACCGCTCGCTGGCTTTGACCGCGGCCAGAAGATCCTGAGGACCTTGCCATCCCTCAATCCGGCGGACAATGATGCCTTGATCATTGATCACGAACACTGTGGGAATATAGTGTATGGCAAACCTCTTAAAAAGCGTACGCTTGCTGTCAATCAGCGCCGTGAAGTCATAATGCTTCTGCTTCAGAAAGTCCCTGACCGTCGCCTTGTCCTCGTCATCCACTGCCAGGACAACCACGTTTTTTCCTTTGCCCTGCTCGTAAATCGTCTGGATGGTGGGCAATTCCATCTTGCAGGGCGGACACCAGGTTGCCCAGAAGCTCAGCACCACGGTCTTGCCGCGAAATTCACTCAAGCTGATCTGCTTCCCCCGCGTGTCTGGAAGCGTAAAATCCCCCGCCGGCGAGCCCACCGGACTTTCCCGCAGGCCGGGCAAACCGAGAAGCGGAACCCGCCGCGCGCCGGCAGGCGGAGTAAACGTGAAGAAGCCCGGTGAACGCTCGGGTTGAAGATCGACGTCCTTGACCTGAAGGGTGTCCGTCACGAAAGACGCCGCCGCTCCGGTCTTCTGGTGCCGCTCCAATTTCTCGCGCAGGACCAGGAAGTTCGACCGGTCAATCCAAAGGTTGTCCGTAAAGCTCTTAAAACGGAGCTCGACCCGGTAGCAGGAAACCTTCCGGCCCTGGAGCTTGACCTTTGACTTGCCCTTAACCGTCGCCTCCTTGTCCAATCGCCACAGCTTCTCAAAGCGGCCGACAAGCAGGCCCTGCATCTGGCCGAGCAGGTCTTTTTGCCCTGCGCGCTGTCCCCGTGTGCCGACCGCTTTCAACAAAGCGCCCGCTTCTCTTTCCGTGTACTCATTCCTGCCGGGGGCATAATGCCACGTCGTCGTGCCGTCACTGACGATCAACACCTCAGGATTCCCGCCCGTCACAGCCATCCGCACGCGACCCTGCCCCGCCACATCCAGCGTAACGGCGAAACGGTGGGAGTACATCCCTCGAGCCAGCGTCGTAGCTTCCTCATGAACCGCAGCGATGTGGTAATCCTGAAGGTGGCTGTAAACGGAGCCGGTCTTCCGCAGGATTTCATCCACGCTGGGCGATGCGGAAAAAGCCGGGCGCGCAGCGGCCAGCAGCAGCAGGGCCAGACAAGCCGCAACCGGGGCCTTGCTGAACCCCTCTCGCGCTTTCCCGCAACAGCGGCCATCCCGCGATTGCTTCCGTCCACAGGGATCTCCCCGGCCCGTCACTACCTCATCCTCCACTGCTCGAATGCCCGCGGCGTTTCAGACTTTTTCGAGCGAGGCATAGCGTTCCACCAGTTTTTTGCGGCCGTAACCGGGAAAGCTGACGGTCAGCTTGGTCTCATCGCCTTCCCCTTCACTTTCGAGAACCGTCCCGATTCCATACTTCGGGTGACGCACCTTCGACCCCTGCTTCCAGCGAGGCGAGGCCGCCGGCCTGGATTGCGGAATCCGCGGCCCGGCACTTGGCGGTTTCCACCCCTTCCCGCGTTCGGAGAAGAACCTTTCCACTCCTTCGACGGAATTCACAGCGTTTCCCCACGTAGTGCGCGGCTTGGCCGCAAACATCGTAACATTAAGCGGTTCAAGAAGCTCGGTCGGAATCTCGCTTAAGAATCGCGAAGGGCTGGTTGCTTCCTGCGACTGCCGGCCGTAAAACCGACGCTGGCGTACCCAGGTCACAAACAGCCGGTCCTTGGCGCGCGTCATGCCCACGTAGCAGAGCCGGCGCTCCTCTTCGAGCGCGGCATCGTCATCAAGGGAGAGCTTGTGCGGAAAGAGTCCTTCCTCCAGCCCCACCAAAAAAACGATTGAAAACTCCAGCCCCTTGGCGCTGTGGAGCGTCATCAGCGTGACGCGGGCGCGCTCGTCGTAGCTGTCGGCGTCTGAAACCAGCGCAGCGTGATCCAGAAATTCGGCAAGCGGCTCGCCTCTTTCTTCGGCTTCCGCCGCCGCGTTCACCAGCTCGCGCAGGTTCTCGACGCGGCTCTCGGCTGCCGGCGATCTCTCTTCGTCCAGCATTTCCAGGTAGCGCGTGCGGTCGAGAATCTCGCGAAAGAATTCGCTCAAGGGAAGCTGCTCGCGGTCTGTGACCAGCGCGGTCATCAGCGTGTGGAAACCTTCCAAGGCTTTCTGCGCCCGGCTTGAAAGCCAAGAGTCGCGCAGGTTGTTGGCCAGGCGCGCATAGGCCAGCGCGTCCTTGATTTCCATGCGCTCGTAGAAACTGGTCCCACCCACCACGCGGTATTCGATCCGGCTGCGCCGCAGCGCTTCTTCCAGCACCCGCGATTGCGCGTTGGTGCGGAAAAGCACGCCGACGTTTTCGGCCGAACCCTCGCGCAGGGCCCTGGCGATTTCAGCGGCCACAAACCATCCTTCGTCGTCGGCGTCCCGGGCTTCGTAAAGGCCCACGCGAAGACCCTCGCCGCGGTCGGTCCGCAAAGTCTTGCCCTTGCGCGCGATGTTATGGCTGACCACCGCCGTAGCCGCGTCCAGAATCATCTGCGTCGAGCGGTAATTCTGCTCCAAGCGAATCATCGTGGTGCCGGGATAATCGTGGTCGAAATTCAGGATGTTTTCGATGTCGGCCCCGCGCCAGCGGTAGATCGACTGGTCCTCGTCGCCCACCGCGCAGATGTTCTGCTGGGCACGCGTGAGCTGGCGGATCAGCGTGTACTGAATGCGGTTGGTGTCCTGGTACTCGTCGACCATGACGTAGCGGAAACGCCGGTTGTAGGCCTCGGCAACGTCCGGGGCATCGTCAAACAGCGCCACGGCCTTGAGCAGCAGGTCGTCAAAGTCGAGCGCGTTCGATTGCCGGAGCTTGCGCTCGTAAAGTTCGTACAGCGCGGCCAGGTTCCGCGTGTTGGGATCGTAGGCCTCGCCCTGCATTCTTTCCACAGAGACGCCGCGGTTCTTGGCGGCGCTGATGCGCGCCAGCACCGCGCGCGGCGTGGTGATCCAGTCGCCCAGGCTCAGCTCCTGCCCCGCAACCTTGACCACCCGTTGCTGGTCGTCTTCGTCGTAGATGGTGAAGTCGCGAGTGTATCCGAGGCGGTCGATATAGCGCCGCAGAACGCTGACGCAAAAGGAATGGAAAGTGGAAATGTGCGGCAGATTGTAAACTCTGCCCTCTAGCAGCGCCGCCACGCGTTCCTTCATCTGGCCGGCGGCCTTGTTGGTGAAGGTTACGGCCAGGATGTTTTCCGGCGGAACAGCGCGGACCTCAATCAGGTAGGCGATGCGGTAGGTGATGACGCGGGTCTTGCCGCTTCCGGCTCCG
>JARRJI010000308.1:0-7871 GCA_037379595.1 Acidobacteriota bacterium
GCCGGGCTCTCATGCGCCTATCAACTTGCAAGACGTGGTTACCCCGTGACAGTTTTTGAGGCTTTCAGCAAGCCCGGCGGAATGCTGCGGTATGGCATCCCACAGTACCGGCTGCCACGAGAAGTGTTGGATGCGGAGATCCAGGGGATTCTCGACCTCGGCGTTGAGCTGAAATGCAACCAGGTCGTTGGCGACGGGATTTCGCTCGAAACCCTGAAGAATGAGTACAAAGCCGTCTTTGTGGGGATTGGGGCGCATAAGGGCCTGAAGCTCGGTGTGCCCGGTGAAGATGCTCCAAACGTGTTTACTGGAACGCAGTTTCTAAACGAGGTCAACCGCGGGGAAGCGGTGAATCTGGGCAATAAGGTGATCGTGATTGGGGGTGGCGATACGGCCATTGACGCGGCGCGCGTGAGCAAGCGGCTGGGCGCGTCGGTCACAATTCTCTACCGCCGTTCGCGCCAGGAGATGCCGGCGATCAAAGAGGAGATCGAAGGCGCAATCGAGGAAGAGGTCGATATTCAATTCCTGGCTGCCCCGGTCGAGATTCTTACGAGCGAGGGCAAGGCCACAGGCATGCGGTGCATACGGATGGAACTGGGTGAGCCGGACGCTTCCGGGCGGCGCCGGCCGGTCCCGAAGCCGGGTTCGGAATTCGATCTCGAAGCTACAGCGATCATTGCGGCCATCAGCCAGGAGCCGGAGTTCGCCGGCTTCAACGGGCTCCACCAGGGCAAGGATTGGATCAAGGCGGACGAGTGGGGAACGACTGGCGTTGAGGGTGTTTACGCGGGCGGTGACGACGTTGAACTGGGATTGGTTACGATCGCGATTTCCCAGGGGCGTTTTGCTGCCGAGGCGATTGACGCACGCTTGCGGGGGAAGACGGCGGAAAAACCCATACTCCCGGGCATCATCAAGACAGACCGGATGAAGCTGGGTTATTACGAGGGCAGCAGTCCTCACGCAGGTTCGCGAGTTCCGGTCGCCGAACGCGACATGGAAAGCGAAATCGAGCAAGGTCTTTCGGAAGCCGATGCGATGGCAGAAGCCAAGCGTTGCATGTCCTGCGGCATGTGCATGGACTGCGAAACGTGCTGGATGTTCTGCACCAACAACTGCTTTGTGAAGCTTCCGAAAGGCGAGCACTACAAGATCAAGTTAGAACTCTGCAATGGGTGCCAGAAGTGTGCGCAAGAGTGCCCTTGCGGATATATCGAAATGGTTTAAAGGAGATAGAGAGTATGCCTACTTATGAAAGCGGAGGAAAAGTTTACGAAGTCGATGAGGACGGGTTCCTTCAGGACCCCGGCCTGTGGAATGACGACGTAGCAAAGGATTTTATGTCCACCGAGGGAATCACTGCATTGACCGATGACCACTGGAAAGTGATTCACTACATTCGCAACTACTACCTGCAGTTTGGCATTGCGCCGATGGTTCGCAAGGTCTGCAAGCAGACAGGTTTCAGCCTGAAAGAAATTTACAATCTGTTTCCGTCTGGGCCTGCTAAAGGCGCCTGCAAGCTCGCGGGTTTGCCGAAGCCGACCGGATGTGTGTAGGAGGATCGGATGTTGAACATTTCGTCAGAGCAAAGGCTCGCTATCGCTGACGAATGGCTGGCCCTTACTCTGGAAACTTACCCCAGCCAGAGCATGCGGTTCCTTCTTCACGAGACGGACTGTTTTCGAAATCCCGTGGGGAAAACGCTTAAGGACGGAATTCCTCTGCTGGTCGGCGAACTGTTTGGCGACATGAAACCAGACAGAGTCGCGCAGGCTCTGGAAAGTATCGTGCGCATCCGGGCTGTGCAGAATTTCACTGCCAGAGAGGCCGTCGGTTTTGTATTCCTGCTGAAGGGGATCCTTCAGAGGGAATTTCAAGGCGACTGGGCGGTTTGTTACACGCTGTGCTGCCGGGTCGACGAGATGGCCATGACCGCGTTCGATATGTACGTGCAATGCCGGGGTCAAATTTACGACATCCAGGTCAACGAAGCCAGACGCAGGGTAGCACTGCTGGAGAAGATCTATTCACAAGCCGAGGGACGGTGATGTTTTTTTGAGTGCACTTACTTCATTTATCCTGATCCTAGTGGTAACCGGACTCGCATTCGCCGGTGGAGAGACAAGTAGTTCCCGCGTGTTGTTGGGCGTCATTCTTCCCTATGGGGCCATGGTCGTTTTCCTGACCGGACTTTCTTATCGCGTTCTCAAATGGGCGAATTCGGCAGTTCCTTTTCATATTCCTACAACCTGCGGGCAACAGAAATCACTGCGGTGGATTAAATCGAGCTGGATCGAGAGCCCCCACAGCAAGTTTGGTGTTGCGGTTCGAATGGCGCTGGAGATCCTGCTTTTCCGATCTCTGTTTCGCAACAGCCGCGCGCAGCTCCGGCCTGATGGTCCGAGGCTCCTGTACGCTGAGAACAAGTGGCTCTGGCTGAGCGCACTCGCGTTCCACTGGTCGCTGCTGATCATCCTGCTCCGTCATTTGCGATTCTTTGTGGTGCCGGTGCCACACTTCATCCTGGGGATGGACGCGGTGGATGGCTTCTTCCAGTTCGGCGCCCCACAACTGCTGGTGACGGACGTTCTCATCGTTGCAGCTCTGCTCTTCCTGCTTCTACGCCGTTTTACAGACCCCAAAGTGCATTACATCTCCTTGTTTTCGGATTACCTCGCTCTGTTTCTGCTCCTGGGCATTGCGGTCTCCGGGATCTTCATGCGGTACTTCTTCAAAGTGGATCTTGAAGGCGTCAAGCAGCTTGCACTGGGCCTGGTTACCTTTTCACCTACCGTGCCTGCGAGCATCGGGGCACTGTTCTTTGTCCACCTGACTTTGGTGAGCTTCCTTCTGGCCTATTTCCCGTTCAGCAAGCTGGTCCATATGGGCGGAATTTTCCTGAGTCCGACGCGAAACCTGGCCAACGACAGCCGCATGGTGAGGCACGTGAACCCGTGGGATTATCCCGTCAAGGTTCACACTTACCAGGAGTGGGAGGACGAATTTCACGACAAGATCAAGGCGGCAGGACTGCCGCTGGAGAGGGAGTAGAAAATGTCTGAAGCCCCTCCAAAACCGGAAGAACTCGTCCAGATCAGCTATGCCCCAACTCGTGTGAGTTGAGTTTCAAAAGGGGACCTATTGTTACAGTGCCGGAGCGAAGAGTCTTCGCTACCTCGACCTGCCGAACCCAAGAGACTGGCAACCATACGAAAAGGACTGGAAACTTCCTCCGAATTGGAAGGAGATCATTCTCAAGGGCATGAAGGATCGGCTTGAAAAATTCCGTTCCTTCCGCCTGTTTATGGATATCTGCGTGCGGTGTGGCGCCTGCGCAGATAAGTGCCATTTCTTTCTCGGCTCGGCTGATCCCAAGAATATGCCGGTGCTGCGCGCTGAGCTGATCCGTTCGGTCTACCGGCGATATTTCACACTTGGCGGTCGGATATTCCGCGGCCTGGCCGGGGGCAGGGAACTGACCGAAGACGTTTTGAAGGAGTGGTTCTACTACTTCTATCAGTGCACGGAGTGCCGGCGTTGTTCGGTCTTCTGTCCTTTCGGCATTGACACGGCGGAAATCACCATGATGGTGCGCGAGCTTTTGAACCTGGTTGGTGTCAACACCAACTGGGTCCTGGAGCCGGCCGCTAACTGTTTCAGAACGGGAAACCATCTTGGCATCCAGCCCCACGGCTTCAAGGACAGCATTGATTTTGCCGTTGACGAGCTGGAAGAAATCACCGGCATCCGGGTCGAAGCGCCCATCAACAAAAAAGGCGCCGAGATTCTCTTCATTGTTCCTTCTGCTGACTACTTCGGAACTCCGCACTATTACACGCTGCTGGGTTATCTGATGCTCTTCCACGAGATCGGACTGGATTACACCTTCAGCGCGTACGCATCGGAGGGAGGCAATTTCGGGCTCTTCAGTTCGCACGAAATGATGAAGCGGCTGAACGCCAAGATGTACGCCGAAGCCAAGCGGCTGGGCGTGAAGTGGATTCTGGGCGGTGAATGCGGACACATGTGGCGAGTGATTCACCAATACATGGACACCCTGAACGGCCCGGCGGATTTTCTGGAAGAGCCGGTTTCGCCGATCACCGGTACACGCTTTGAGAACGCACGCGCTACGAAGATGGTGCACATCTGCGAGTTCACCTCGGACCTGATCCACAACAACAAGCTGAAGCTCGATCCGAGCCGCAATGACCACTGGAAGGTGACCTTCCACGACTCCTGCAATCCGGCCCGGGGAATGGGGTTTTTCGAGGAGCCGCGTTACATCCTGAGGAACGTTGCAAACCATTTCTACGAGATGCCTGAAAACACCATTCGCGAACAGACTTTCTGCTGTGGCAGTGGCGCCGGTCTGGGGACGGATGAGAACATCGAGATGCGGTTACGCGGCGGCCTTCCGCGGGCGAATGCTGCCAAGTACGTCCGGGACAAATACGGCGTAAACTTGCTGACCTGCATCTGCGCGATCGATAAAGCAACTATTCCCACAGCGCTCGAGTATTGGGCTCCCGGGATCGAGGTCGGAGGCGTACACGAACTTGTCGGCAACGCCCTTGTGATGAAAGGTGAGAAAGAGAGAACCACCGACGTGCGGGGTGAACCGCTTCAGCAAAAGAAGGAGGTGCCCGTCAATGCGTGACAGGGTTTGGATCATTGCCGGACTCTTTCTTTTCCTCGGGCTCGTCACGTACCCGGTGTGGCACAACCTGGTTGCTCACACAAGCCCGAAGCCGCCCCAGCTTGTACTGCCCGCAAACGAAAAGCAGTGCGTGGCGCCCGTCAATTACATGCGCAGTTCGCATATGAAGTTGTTGCTTCAGTGGCGGCAGGAAGTCGTCCGTGAGGACAAATCGAAATATGTGGCGTTCAACGGCAAGGTTTACAACATGAGCCTTTCCGGGACCTGTCTGAAATGCCATAACCAGCAGGAGTTTTGCGTTCGGTGCCACACCTATGCAGGTGTCCGAACCCCATATTGCTGGAACTGCCACCTGGACCCTGCGCAAGTCAAGAGGAGTGCCCGATGAAGATTACAAGAAAAGAATTCTTGAAAATTTCGGGGGCTTGCTTGGTTGCATTCACGGGCAAAAAGGCGCTGGCCGTTCTGGATAACCCCGCAAAGAGCCAAACCTCTTCGGCTTCCGGGTCCAAAGCGAGTAAGCAACTGGGGATGGTTGTGGACACGAGGAAATGCATCAAGGACCAGGGCTGCACCAAGTGTATCGACGCTTGCGTCCAGGCTCACAACATCCCTTCCTTTAAGGATCCGCACCACCAGATCAAATGGATCTGGAAGAAGCCGTTTGATGATCTCTTTTCTTCTTATGAGACCGAGTATCTGGAGACGTCACTCAAGGATGAACAGACGCCGGTATTGTGCAACCACTGCGACAAACCTCCGTGCGTGAGAGTCTGTCCTACCGGAGCGACGTGGAAGAGGAAAGAAGACGGCATCGTCATGATGGATTGGCACCGTTGCATCGGCTGCCGGTTCTGCATGGCGGCCTGCCCCTATGGAGCACGAAGCTTCAATTGGGTGGATCCCCGTCCGGACATCAAGACTCTCAATCCTAATTTTCCAACCCGGACGAAGGGAGTGGTTGAGAAGTGCACTTTCTGCTCTGAACGGTTGGTCAAGGGCGAGATGCCGGCGTGCGTGGAAGCTTGCCCTGAAAAGGCGTTGGTGTTTGGCGATGTGAACGATCCCAAGTCTGAGATCAGACAGTTGCTCGCCAAGAGTTACACCTTGCGCAGACGGCCCGAACTGGGAACCGGGCCGAACATTTATTACCTGGTTTGAGGCGCTGCCGATGTTTATGTTCGAAAAAGCGATGACGGGTGGCCGCCGATACTGGACATGGGTCGGTGCCCTGCTCGTAGTGATCGCGGTTGCCTTTGGTTTTTATCTCTACCAGCTCAGTTATGGTCTGGGCCTCACCGGCATGAGCCGGAATGTCTCGTGGGGGCTCTACATCGGCCAGTTCACTTTTATGGTCGGCGTCGCCGCCTCGGCCGTCATGGTGGTGCTGCCTTACTATCTGCACAATCATAAGGAATTCGCGCGAATGACGATCCTCGGCGAGTTTCTGGCCGTTGCTTCCGTGACCATGTGCATGATGTTCATCATGATCGACATGGGGAAACCCATGCGGGTTCTTAACGTCATGCTCTACCCGCAGTTCCACTCTGTCATGTTCTGGGACATGGTCTCTCTTTCCGGTTACCTCATTCTGAACGCCACTATCACCTACTTTACCCTGCACGCTGAACAGGAGGATGTCCATTACCCCCACTGGGTCAAGTACATTATCCTCCTTTCGATTCCCTGGGCCATCAGCATCCATACCGTAACAGGATTCCTGTACAGCGGTTTGCCCGGCAGGCTGGGCTGGCGGACGGCGATCATGGCGCCACGCTTTCTGGCTTCGGCTTTTGCGGCAGGCCCGGCTCTACTAATTCTCCTGTGCCTTCTGTTGCGCAGACAGACGGGCTACGACGTGGGTAAGAAAGCCATCAACGGACTTGCCGTTATTGTCACGTATGCGATGGTCATCAACACGTTTTTCATCCTCATGGAATTCTTTACCGCGATGTACAGCCACGTCCCGGACCTCACGGCGGATTTCCAGGACTTGTACCTGGGCGCCGTTCACACTTCGCTTCTGCCCTGGGGCCGGACGTCCATCGTTCTGATGGCTGCTGCACTCGTCTTGTTGCTCGTCCCGCGGTGGCGCCGCAATGAAAAGACTCTTGTGGTGGCCTGCGTGCTTGTTTTCTCTTCGCTGTGGATCGACAAGGGAGTGTGCATGGTGGTTGGAGGATTCATTCCTTCTCCGCTGGGGACCATCACGCGGTACGTTCCAACGCTCCCGGAGTTGATCATCACGCTGGGCGTGTGGGCCGTCGGAGCGTTGATGGTTACGGTCTTTTACAAGATCGCTCTGTCAGTGGAAATCGCGAAGGAAGCTTCTTATGTTCCGGCATACGAATTCGCCAGAACGGGAGGCGCAATCGGTTTGCAGATGCACTCCAGCAGCGCTGCTGTTCCTCCTGATTCTGGCTCTGGCCATACGAACAAAGATGCTTTCGGGAAGAGTGAACAGGAATGAAAGCGGTGATGGCATCTCGCTTTCGGCATCTCAGCCTGGCAAGGCGGGAGGAAGCCTGCGTGTGTCGCTGCTGCATTGTCGGATGCCGGACCCCGCAAGGGTTCTGTCTGTACGGGCCCGCTGATCTCCATGCAGTACCGGCGGCTCTCAATCAGCTTGAAGGAGTGGGTCAACCATGGCGAGTACGATCGTAATTTACGTGATCCTTTACGCGGGCGTGCTGGCCTTTATTATCGCCAGTGTGGTCCGGGCAGTCAGGTATGCCAGTTTGCCACTGCACATGCGGTGGGAACTTTATCCCGTTCCTCATGAGGACAAGGAGCGACTCGCGCACGGCGGGTCATATTTTGAGACAAAGGACTGGTGGACGAAGCCCATCCCCTTCAACCTGGCCGGTGAGCTGAAGTGGATGCTGGCGGAGATTCTTTTTCTGAAAGGCCTTTGGGAGTTCAAGAGGAAGACCTGGTACCGCTCCTATCCTTTTCACCTGGGTTTGTACATGCTCATCGGGGCCACCGTGCTTCTCTTCATGAACGCTTTACTATGGATCTTAGTGCCCATCGCATGGGCAGGTGGAACCGGGACGGTTCTTCATTACGCCTATACGATCATTGGCTTGGTCGGGGCTGGGTTGGCGCTTGTGGGTGCAGTGGGTCTGCTTATCGAGCGCCTTACCGACGAGGATCTCAAGCCCTATACGACGGCCGGCGATATCTTCAACCTTGCCTTTTTCGT
>JARRJI010000309.1:0-7913 GCA_037379595.1 Acidobacteriota bacterium
ACGATGGGACCATGGGGATGGATGCACTCGCGGACCAACACCTGGTTTGTCCGCGAATCGTCCTGGCTCGAATACGTCAATCGTTGCCAGCATCTGCTCCGCCAGGGATTGCCGGTAGCGGATCTCGTTTACTTCGCCGGCGTGGAAGTTCCGGTGGATACGCCGGTCTGGCCGGATCAGCTGAATCCCACTCCTCCGCTCGGCTACTATTACGATGTCACGGACGGCGAGGGCATCCTGAGTCGCATGAAGGCCGAGAATGGCGGTATTACTCTCCCGGACGGACTGAGCTACCGGGTGCTGGTCCTGCCGGAAGACAGGATGCTGACGCTGGACCTTTTGCGCAAGGTTCGCGACCTGGTGCAGGGCGGCGCCGTCGTGGTGGGCCCCAAGCCGGAGAAGGCTCCGGGCCTCGGCGGCTATCCGGGAAGCGACTCGGAGCTAAGCCGCCTTGCGGACGAAGTCTGGAGAGATCTGGATGGCAAGACCTCGACGGAAAGATCTTTTGGCAAGGGCAAGGTGTTCTGGGGACAGCCCATGAAGGCCGTGCTGGACAAGCTGAACATCAAGCCGGATTTCGACTTCACGTCCCGTTCGGGCGATGCACCGATCAACTACATTCATCGCCATATGGACGGGACCGACATCTATTTCGTCGCCAATCGCCGCCGGCAATCGGAAGAACTGGTTTGCACCTTCCGGGTGGAAAACAAACAGCCGGAAATTTGGAACCCTGAGACTGGAGAAATTGCTCCGGCCGAAGTCTACGATCTGGTTGACGGAGGCGTCCGTTTGCCTCTGCGGCTGGGGCCCTCCGGGTCGATCTTTGTGGTGTTCCGTTCGCCGGCGGAGGGCAATCGGCTACAGGCGATTTCCCGCGAGGGCACGACGCTGGCCGGAACCAGGCCTTTCCCGGCACTGACTCCGGGGCGCTATCGTGATGTGACCAACAATTTCACCATCAGCGTCTGGGTGAAGCCGGAGATCGATCTGGGTCTTCCGCCCAAGGGTGCCCCGGCGGGGATCAGTTCGTTCTTTTCCACAAAGAGCTACGTCATCTACCCACCAGCCGGTAATGCCGTCTATGGGCAAAAACATGCGGCGTGTGGCCTGACGGCGGGCCGTGACGGCGTGATTGTCTTTGAAAGGTCGGACGGCAGGCCTTCGCAGGTTATCGTCGCGCGCATGCCGCTTTCAGGCTGGACGTTCCTGACCGTGGTGTACAACGCCGGCGTGCCGTCGCTCTATGTGGATGGCAAACTGGTCGAGCAAGGCAAGAAATCAGCTAACGTGGTTCACCCGGGTCTTGGCGAAGCGTTTGAGCGCGACGGGGCCGGTTATTTCCACGGTGAGATGAGCGAGCCGAAGCTGTTCAAGGAGGCGCTGAGCCAGGGGCGGATCGCACAAATGGCAAAGGCCGGAGTGCCCAGGTTGGAGGAGCCTCCCGCCATCGAACTGGTGGGCAACGGGAAACCGGAACTGCTCATCTGGCAGAACGGCAGCTACGCGCTCCACCGCCATTCGGGTGGTGCTTCGTCGATCGAGATTTCGGGAATCGGAGACCCGCAGGAAATCCGCGGACCGTGGCGTGTCAGTTTCCCGCCGAACCTGGGCGCCCCGGCGGAGATCACCCTGCCGAAGCTGATTTCTCTGCACAAGCATGCGGAAGAAGGCGTGCGGTATTTCTCGGGTACCGCGACCTACACAAAGAGCTTCCACGTTGCCAGCAACACGACAGCGGGTGGCAAACGCCTCTATCTTGACCTGGGGCGGGTGGAAGTCTTTGCGGAGGTTCGTCTGAACGGCAAGAATCTCGGTGTCCTCTGGAGGCCGCCGCGCCGGGTTGATGTTACGCAGGCGATTCGTCCCGGAGAGAACAACCTGGAAGTCCTCGTCACCAATCTCTGGCCAAACCGCCTGATTGGCGACGAGCATCTGCCGCCCGAAAATCAGTATGACGAGTCGGGCGGAATGTTCGGTGGCGCAATCAAGAAGTTGCCGGCCTGGTACGTTGAAGGGAAGCCCAAGCCTCCAGGCGGGCGGATCACGTTCGCTACATGGAAGCATTTCGACAAGGACTCCCCGTTATTGGAATCCGGACTCGTGGGTCCCGTGCTTCTGAGAACCGCCGCGCGGCGTCCCATCAGTTCCTGATTTGGTTTGAACGGAAGGTAGCACAGATCATTCCTGAAACTCTCGCTGTCCGCGGCAATTCCCCGCGGACTCTCGGCGGAATTGCGGCACTGTGACCTCTGGTCACCCGGCCACAGTTCCGGCCAGTACAAATTGAAATCCACCGAGGCAACGCGCGAAGAGCGTGTGTCTTGTGGAAAGGGCCTGGCTGGGAAGAGAGAGGCCGAGGCGTGGCTGCATCAGCATGCGAAGCGCTCTACGGATTACCTCTAAACATTAAAGAAACGAGGTGTCTCAAAATGGGCAAAACTGGGAATGCCATACTCCGAATGTTCCTGCTTGCCGGGTTGTTCGTGTGTCTGGCTGTTTCGGCCATGGGGCAGAGCTCGAGTGATGCATTGGCGAGCGGCTTCAAGAATCCGCCCGACTCTGCAAAGCCTCGTGCCTGGTGGCACTGGATGAACGGCAATGTTACCCAGAAAGGCATCACGGCTGACCTGGAGTGGATGAAGCGTTCCGGCATCGCGGGTATGCAGATGTTCGACGGCAATCTGGGCACGCCGCAATTCGTGGAGAAACGGCTGGTCTGGATGACCCCGGAGTGGCAGGCTGCCCTTCGGCATGCGGCATCCGAGGCTGATCGCCTGGACCTGGAGATGGCGATGGCCGCTTCGGGCGGCTGGAGTGAGACGGCGGGGCCATGGGTGAAGCCGCAGGAGGCGATGAAGAAGATTGTCTGGAGCGAGACCCGTGTGGAGGGTCCGAAGAAGTTTGCGGGCGTGCTGGCCCATCCTCCAACGAACAACGGCAAGTTCCAGAATATGCCCATGCCGCCCGAACTCAGTTTCCCGACGCCAAAGGATCTGCCCGGCGCAAAGCCGACGCCGCCTCCGGCACCCCACAAGCCGGATCCAACGTTCTATTCGGATATCAAGGTGATCGCTTACCGAGTGCCGGCGGGCGACGTTTCCATGAACGATCTGCATCCCAAGGTAACGTCGAGTGTGGCCGGCCTCGACCTTTCGGCCTTGACGGACGGCGACCTGAGCAAGACCATCGCGGTGCCATTCCCAACGGGCACAGAAGAGCAATGCATCGCGGTGCCATTCCCAACGGGCACAGAAGAGCAATGGATTCAGTTCGAGTTTCCGCAACCGTACCACGCCCAGGCTTTTACGCTCACGACGGGCAGCGTGGCTGCATTCGGCGGCGGCGGGCTCCCTCATGGCAAGGTTCAGTCGAGCACGGATGGCAGGAACTGGTCGACTCTGATTGTCCTGCCAGGGCCAAACCGTGTTACCAGCAATTTCCCGGTTCAGACGTATTCGTTCCCTGCCACGGCGGCGAGATTCTATCGCGTCCTGCTGCGTCCCCCGGCGGTGAACCCACGCTTTGCTGCTTTCGCGGCCAGTCTTGGATTGCACCTTCCTGCCGTGCCAAGCATCCATCTGGCCGAGCTCCAGTTCTCAGGCCCGCGGGTGAATCATTGGCAGGGCAAGGCGGCCTTTGGCAACACCACGGAGTTCAAATCCATCGCCACGCCCAGCGTCCCTCAAAGCGAAGCAGTAGCGACCCGTGATGTCATCGACCTGACCTCGAAGATGAAACCCGATGGTACGCTCGATTGGGATGTGCCTCCCGGCAAGTGGGTCATCCTGCGCATGGGCTACTCGCTGACCGGTGAGAAGAATCATCCTGCAAGCCCCGAGGCGACGGGCTATGAAGTCGACAAACTCAGCGCCAGGTACGTCCACGATTACGTGACGACTTATGTGAAGATGATTTCCGGCGCCGTGGGTCCGTACTTTGGCAAGAGCTTCCGCTACTTTCTGATGGACAGTTGGGAAGCCGGTGTGGAGAACTGGACCGACGAAATGATCCCTGACTTCAAGCGGCTCCGCGGCTACGATCCCACGCCTTATCTCCCCGTGCTTACCGGCCACATCGTCGGAAGCGCGCAGATCAGCGATCGTTTCCTCTGGGACTTCCGCCGGACAATTGCCGATCTGCTTGCGGAAAACCATTATGGTGTTGCGACCAAATATTTCAAGCAGCACGGCGTCGGGCTTTACGCCGAGGCGATGGGCACAAACGAACCAACCACGGGCGATGGCCTGTTGAACAAGAGCGAAGTGACCGTCCCGATGGCCGAGTTCTGGACGCAGCCTTTCGGCATGAAGCAACGTCCCAACTACATTGCCGATATGCATGAGGCGGCGTCCGCGGCGCACATCTACGGCAAGAAGATCGCTGCCGCTGAATCCTTCACCACCGCTCCGAATGCTCCGGTCTGGGCGTCGCCCTACTACCTGAAGAAGTTCGGCGACCAGGCGCTGGCTGCGGGCATCAACCGCATTGTCTTCCACACCTCGGACCAGCAGCCCTTTGTGGATGGTCACCATAAGCCTGGCATGACGCTGGGTTTCTTCGGCCAGCATTACACCCGCAATGTGACCTGGGCGAACGAAGCAATTGCCTGGAACACCTATCTGGCCCGCTGCTCCTACCTTCTGCAGCAGGGAAAGTTCGTTGGTGATCTCGCTTATTTTTACGGCGAGGGCGCACCCGTCACGGTGCCGTTCTGGGAGAAGGTGAATCCTGCTCCGCCGCAAGGTTACGCCTACGATTGGGTCAACACCGACATCCTGCTCAACCACACGTCGGTTCAAGACGGCCGCCTGGTTTTGCCCGACGGCATGCACTATCGCGCATTGGTTCTGCCCGACTACGTGAACAGGATCACGCTGCCGCTGCTTCGCAAGCTTCGTGATCTCGTGGCTGCTGGAGCCATCCTCGTCGCGCCGCGGCCGATTGGTTCCCCCAGCCTTGCCGACTACGGGAAAGAAGCCGAATACCGCTCGATCGTCAACGACGTCTGGGGCTCCATCGACGGCACGGGCGTCAACGAACACGATTACGGCAAGGGAAAGGTCTATTGGGGAACCGCGCTCAAAGACGTGCTCGCCGGCCAGAAAGACTCACCGGACTTTCAGTACAACCGTCCGGAATTTGACACTCACCTGGTCTGGATTCATCGCCATGACGGAAACAGTGACATCTACTTTGTTGCCAATCAGACGCCTCACGCGGAAAACGTCCGGACCAGCTTCCGCGTCACCGGCAAGGAAGCCGAGCTCTGGCATCCCGACACGGGCGCGATTGAACCGTCTTCCTACACGATCGAACACGGAAGGACGACCGTCCCGCTGCACCTCGATCCCTACGGTTCCGTCTTCGTGGTGTTCCGCCATCCGGCTTCAGCCCCGTCGCGAACCGTGCTGCGTCCGGTCAGCAGGCCACTGGCGACAATCCAGGGATCGTGGGAGGTGAGCTTCCCACCAAACTGGGGCGCGCCACCGCAAATCAAACTCGACAAGCTGATTTCCTGGACGGATTCCACCGTGGACGGCGTTAAGTACTTTTCGGGAACCGCCACTTACTCAAAGGGCTTCGACGTTCCGGCGGATTGGCTCCGTTCAGGCCAGAAGATTGTTCTGGACCTTGGCGCCGTGAGAGAAATAGCCCAGGTATCCGTGAACGGCAAACCCGTGGGAGGCATCCTCTGGAAACCACCCTTCCAGGCAGACGTGACCTCTGCGCTCAAGCCGGGCAAAAATCACATTGAGGTGAAGGTCACAAACCTGTGGCCGAACCGAATCATTGGCGACCGCCAGCCGAACGCCAAAAAGCATTACGCCTGGCTTGATTACAAACCTTTCCAGGCGGATACGCCGCTGTTCACATCGGGCCTGCTGGGACCGGTGAGGGTTCTCAGCGTTGTTATGAAGTGAGGCTTCCTGGAGTGATACCGGAGGAGGTTGCGAGTCGTGGCCTCCTCAATTCTTCGGCAGCGAGAAACACTCTGGCGTTGCTGAAACCGTTCTCTCCTGTCAGTTGATTGTAATAAGCCGGTAAGCGAGCAGTTGCGCGCGTGTCCGCGATGGCGGAAAGGGGTCAGTGCGACGCGAGCCTGGTCCCGCCCATAATCCTACGGCCAGCGAGCCGGCATGGATGGCCAATTCCGACGCCTCCCATACAGAAATCAAGAGCGCTGTTGAACCAGTAGTAACGTAGTTACTCCTTGTATACAAAATGTTTGTGTGATATAACTCGCCATCTGATGTCACTTGAAATTTTGTGCTGAGATGCTCTCTCACGGCAGATCCTCAGTTCCTCAGCCTCAAAACGGAGAAGAGCCAGCATGAGCAGTTGGGTCGGGTTAGCACTGTCCTTTACAATCGGCTTGGCCGTGGGAGGCGCTCTTGCGTTTGCCCAATGCAAGTCAAGGCTGGACCTTTACAGGTATTTCATCGAGACGCGACTCGGCGCTACCTTCCTGGGACACCCTTCGAGATTCTCCCCCGGAAAATCCTACGAATCATTGCCCGGGACGGCTGCTTCGGATGCTCAATCCGAAAGCAGCGAAGAAGCTGACTGCACCCAGAATGGGTAGTTGGTGAAACTCCTGCTTCGCTTCCTGTTCGCTTCGTTGAAGTTCCGTCGCCCGGCAACTCGATGGCTTCTCCTCAGCAAACCGCCGCGCTTTCCCTTCTTTCAAGCAAGCTACTACGCAAATTGAGAGTTTTGGTTTAAAATACACCTTTAAGTATGGATTCAGCAAGACATTACAACAACGTTGAGACCACCGTCATTATCTTCACCCACGGCAGCGCCGTGGAGGCGGCCAAGGAAGGTGTTCACGCGCTGAAACGCAGGAATCAGCAGTCCGGTTCTTATCTTTACGTTTGGGCCTCGTTCCTGGGCCCGGGCCAGCCGGAGCTGGGCCCGGCGATTGCGGAGGCCGCGGAGGCAGGTTTTGAGCGCATCGTTATCATCCCTTACTTCCTTAGTTTGGGAACGCACCTGCACCGCGACTTGCCCAGGCTTGTGGCCGCTGAAAAGCAGAAACATCCGCACATGCAGATTCAGGTTGGCCGGTCGCTGGAAGACCATCCTGAGATGGCTTTGCTGGTCCTCAGCCGGATTCAAGAACTTACGAAAGAGGTCAAAGTTAGCCCGTGAGATATTCCCGCCACGAAGCATTTCTTCGCAACGTCTGGTATACGAACGAGCGGACGAAGCATTTCCAGTTTCAGATTTCGAACGGCCATCGCTTTGTTTTCAGCCCCGGCCAGTTCATCTCACTGGACATCGAACTCGAGGGCCGGAAGGTTCGCCGGCCTTATTCCATTGCTTCCGCGCCGCGCACAGATAACGGATTTGACCTCTGCCTGAACATTCTTCCGGAAGGGCGGGTTTCCTCCTGGCTGTTTCATCTGAAGCCCGGTGACAAGATCGGTTTCGCGGGGCCCTTCGGCTTTTTTGCACTGCGCGAACCGCCCGATCCCGTTTCGGCCTTTATTGCCACGGGGACCGGCATTGCGCCTGTCCGCGCTATGCTGCAGCAGCTTTACAGCCGCCCGCACGATTCTGAAGTGTGGCTTATTTTCGGCGTCCGCAAGGAACGCGACATCCTTTACCGCGAAGAGTTTGAGAAGATGGCTGCGGATCATCCCAGCTTCCATTTCGTTCCCACGCTCAGCCGTCCCGATCCCGGCTGGACCGGCCACACCGGCTACGCCCAGCGCCACGTCGTTCGGTACCTGGCGGGCAAGAAGGGTCTCCACGCCTACATCTGCGGCCTCCGCAGAATGATTGAGGATGTCGCCGCAGAATTCCGCGCCATGGGCTATGACCGCAAGGCCCTCAGCTACGAAAGGTAAGATTAGCAACACCCGATAACAGCGATCTTTGACTGCCGGATTCACCGCTTGAATTTG
>JARRJI010000310.1:0-4762 GCA_037379595.1 Acidobacteriota bacterium
TTTTCTCCAATCCGGTCGCAAGTAATATTATAATTCTTAGGAGCGGGTGGAACCTTGCTTCAGCATAAGGGGAGGAAGTCGAAAGTGCGCGCCAGAACTAAGATGACGGCCAGGGATACGCGTCTTCCAGGTCTCGCGTGGCTACTCGCTGCCAGCGTTGCTTGTGCGACCCTGTTCGCGCTATGGACTCTTTCACCTGCCCGGATGTGGGGTCAGCAAGACCCCGCGGGAGCGTCCGGAGCAAAGCCCGCGACGTCTGAGAGGGGTTCTGCCAGCGGAGCTCCGTCGGGTTCGAATACAACTGGCGGGAACAATAAAATCAAAGTTCACGTAGAAGTCGTCAACGTCCCCGTGACCGTTCTCGACAAGCGAGGCATTCCCGTCATCGACCTCTCAAAAAAAGACTTCCAAGTCTATGAGAACGGGAAACTCCAGACCATCAGCTATTTCAGCAGCGAAACGATGCCCCCGCTCCGCATTGGCCTGATTGTCGATACCAGTAACAGCGCTCGGTTTTATCTCAAGTTCGAAAAGGATGCCGCGGCCGAATTCGCCTTCAGCATGCTCAAGGGACTTCACAGCCAGAACCAGGTGTTCCTGGAGACTTTCGATTCCAGCAGTCATCTCCTTCAGGATTTCACAAACGACCCCGATGACATCAACGACAAGCTTCGGCACCTCAAGGCCGGAGGCGGCAAGGCCGTCTATGACGCCATATATGACGCCTGCAAGCACGAAATCATGAAGGCGGGGCCTCGGGAACAGACACGCCGGGTGCTGGTCGTCATAAGCGACGGTATCGATATTCAAAGTAAACATTCGCTTGACGAAGCCATTTCCATGGCGCATCGGGCCGAAACCGCTATTTACACCATCGGGAATACGCCTTATGGTTTTGCCGACCCGGGCTCGAAATATCTTGAAAAATTGGCGGAGGATACCGGGGGTGGCGCATTCTTTCCCGAGCGCAAGTCTCCCGGCACCGGCTATCTGACCGGTTACCTCTCGCATGGCCAGTTCGATTCCCTCGAGCAAAACAGGGGACTGGATGCGGAAACAGGAATCTATCACGCCAAGCAGATGATCGCCCTTGCCGACTCACTCGATGCCATCCGGCGCCAGTTGACAAATCAGTACGTGATTGGGTACATGCCTACGGATAGCAAGCTCGACGGAACTTATCGTAAGATCCGAGTCGCGGCACAACTCAAGGGCGTCACGATACGCTACAAACCCGGCTACTTCGCGACGGCAGGCCAGTAAGACAGGTCTTACCCATCAAACTCGTGTGCGGAAACCTGCCTCTTCAAGCACCACAACGGTGCTTCTCCTCTGTGCCCACGGAAAGGTATATCCCTGGATATTTAGCAGTTCGTAATCGTAAAAAGCCTCACAAAGGTTGTCTTCAAACTCTGGCTGGCCGATAATTGGAGATCAGCAATATCGGAACGCTCATTCCTGCCACGGGGCCGGGGCGAGCGAAGCAAGCTTTGACAGGCGTAGTTGTAGTTGAGAGAGGGTAGATCGCCGAGGGGGTGCGCGGCCAGCGACATGGAAGCTGTAGTTTTGGCGGGGGGGCGAGGTACAAGGCTGATGAAGGCAGTTCCAGGCCTTCCCAAGAGCCTGGCGCCGATCGGCAAGCAGCCTTTTTTAAGCTACCTGCTCGGCTGGCTTCGAGCGCAGGGCGTGACCGAGATTTTTCTGGCGGTGGGCCACCGGCGGAAGGCAATCGTTACCCACTATTCCAGGCACGAGCCCCACGGAATGCGCTTGAGGTATTCGGTCGAGACTGTACCTCTCGGCACCGGAGGAGCCCTCAGGAATTTGCGTTCCTTGTTGGGCGGCGAGGAATTTCTCGTATTGAATGGGGATTCCATGTTCGATGTCGATTTGCAGCAAATGCTCTCCTTCCACCGCAGGCACCGGTCGGGGGTCACACTCGCGCTTGCCAACCCGCCGGAAACGGGACGTTACGGATCGGTCGTGGTCGATGCACGGAGCCGGATCAAGGCTTTCATTGAAAAGCAGGCTGAGCCGCTCGGCAGGGCCGGGCGCCCGCGATGGATCAGCGGGGGACTATACATCATGAACCAAGAGGTGTTTCGCCACATACCGAGGCGGCAGGAGGTATCGCTCGAAAAGGAAGTCTTCCCCCGCTTGATCGGTCACGCTTTTTACGGGTTTCCCTGGAAAGGATATTTTATCGATATCGGGATCCCGGAGGACTACCAAAGGGCAAGGACAGAATTGCCGAAGAGGTTCACTCCATGTTGATTCGAGCCAAGGTTCCTCTGCGGATCAGCTTTGCCGGAGGGGGAACTGACGTCAAGCAGTTTCTCGAGCAGGAAGGCGGGTGTGTCCTCAACGCGACGATCGGGAGGTACGTTTGGGGGACGCTGTGCAGTCGCGTGGACGGACTCATCAACATCGAATCGGGCGACCTCGGCTACATCGTCAACTACAATACGCAGGCCGACCCCGTTTATGACGGCAAGCTCGACCTCGTTAAGGCTGGGATTCAGAGCCTGGGAGGCCAGAAATCCGGCGGGTTTGACCTCTTTCTTCACAGCGAAGCGCCTCCAGGCTCAGGCCTGGGTTCGTCTTCCACTTTGATGGTTTGCCTGGTGGGCCTCATGAAAGAATTCCTGAATTTGCCCATGACGGATTATGAAACCGCGCGCGCCGCCTATCGAATCGAGCGCGAGGAATTGCAAATCAATGGCGGCCTGCAGGATCAATACGCCGCCACCTTTGGCGGATTCAACTTTATGGAATTCGAAAGGGAGCGCGTGATCGTCAATCCGCTGAGAATCCGGCAGGAGGTTATCAACGAGCTGGAGCATAACCTTCTGCTTTGTTACACCGGCACAACCCGGATGTCTGACGGAATCATCAACGACCAGGTGGGACGCTACGAGCAACGTATCGAGGACACGCTCAATGGCCTGAGACGACAGAAAGAACTTGCCGTCGAAATGAAGAACGCACTCCTGCAACGGCGCCTGAACGACTTTGGCAATTTACTGGGTGAGGCCTGGCAATCCAAGAAGAAACTTTCACCGAAGATCAGCAACCCGAAAATCGACGAGATGTACGAGTCTGCTCGCAAGGCCGGAGCAATCGGAGGAAAGGTGACGGGCGCGGGCGGCGGTGGTTACATGCTTTTTTATTGCCAGTTCGAACACAAACACCGCGTGGCCGCAGCCTTGAGGAAAATGGGCTGCATCCCGACCGGATTCGCGTTCGACTATAACGGCTTGCAGACCTGGAGGGTTGACGGCAACTCGGCTCCGGTGTGATGACCCGGCTTCGGGTTTCGGCCGCAAAAAAGGCTGCTGAGGACAAGAAGGCATATCGTGCATAAGGCTGTCTTTCTAGATCGTGACGGGGTTATCAACCGCAAAGCTCCCAAAGGTCAGTACATCACGGCATGGGAGCAAATGGAATTTCTCCCCGGTGTAACTGAGGCGTTGCGGGGATTGAAGCAGGGTGGTTTCCTTCTCATTGTCGTGACCAATCAGAGCGCCATATCCAGGAATGAACTGGCCGTCGATGTTCTGGAGTCAATCCATCGCAGGATGGTTCACCGGCTGGCGCAGGAAGGGGTGACCATTGACGCCATTTATTATTGCCCTCACGACCGAAATGGAAAGTGCCAATGCCGCAAGCCGCATCCGGAGATGCTTCTGCAGGCTGCCCATGAGCACCGGATTGATCTGTCGCAGTCCTGGATGATAGGGGATTCTCCGACCGACATCGAGGCTGGCCAAGCTGCGGGATGTCGAACGGTGTGGTTGCGGCCATCGGATTTTAATGGTGGAAGTCCGCCGCTGGCTGAGTTCACCGCCGGGTCTCTGCAAGAGGCAGCGCGCCGAATTCTAGCGGATGTGCCCAGCAGGAATAAAGGTTGGTAGCGAAGATCTCATAGGTTTTCCTTTCGTCACTCGGCCGGCGAGTAAGCGAAGCCTGAACGGCCGCTTCTTTCTGAAGGACGCAGGGGTTCGACGCGGGATGTCCGCCGGCGTCTTTGGCACTTTCGCCCTTGCATATCCACCTTTGAACAACGAGGTCTTGCAACACTTGATAATGATCTCTTTGCAAGCCTCTATTGGCCTCTCCTGTATTGTTTTTAGGCGGCGGCTGCCTCATAATCAGAACTCTATTATGAGCAAGCACCAACAGGTGTATCTACGTGGGTGCTTGCGAGGAGAAGGGGCTGGTTTGAGGAAACTGGGCAGGGACCTGCTCATGCGGCGGGTTTCTGCGGGGCGTAAAGCAGGATCTTGCCTCCTTTATCAGAAGAACCCGGCAGAGTGCTCGCGCTCACCCCGAGCACGCGAAGGCGTAAGGACTCTTCCACGGAACAATGCGGATTGCTTATTTAACTTCTCGCCTTCCTTACCCGCCGATTGGTGGAGATCGCGTGCGTTCCTATCATTTCCTTCAGCATCTGCTTCGAGGCCACAAGGTGACGATGTATGCGATTGCGTCGCCCCTGCCGAACGAGGCAGACACGAGCATCCCACGGTGGAGCAGTTTTAGGCAGAATCTGTTTCAGATCCCTCGGTCGGGCTACGTGCGTAATGCCGTGGAGGGGCTCTTCAGCAGACTGCCTTTACAGGTGAAACTTTACAAATCCCGCAACCTGATGCGCGCTCTGGCCCAAGCGAAATTCGGCCCGCAGGCGATCATCGAGGCTTCGAGAAACATGGAACTGTATGACGAGGAAGTGGGCTTCGAACCCTGCCGGCGGGGGATTCAT
>JARRJI010000311.1:0-4754 GCA_037379595.1 Acidobacteriota bacterium
TTAAAATGTGAAAACGGAACGAAAGTTGCTAATATAGGTTGTGGAAGGGATATTACGGTCGCAATGAGGGGCAAGTCACGCAACTTATGCAGGCCAAGAGGTGCTCTGAGAAGCAGAGGATTGGAGCCGGGTCCTCACTCTGTGATGGTGGCGGGATGCACTCGCGCTCCGATGGCTGGCACATGTGCAAGCAGGGATTGTAAACAACCGAATGGCGTGACTGGCCGCGCCTTAAGCAGGCACAGAACTGCTTGAAGTGGCGACTGAAAAACAGGAGGGCAGGATGCGCATCGGACAAGGTAACGGTTCGAACCGTCAGCACTCAGCTGCCGCAGGCTTCTTGTCGACACTTCCGCCGACGGCAGCCCGGGCGTTTGAGGCGATCAAGGTAACGACGACGTATCCATCTGGGGCAGTCCTGTTTGTTGAAGGAGAGGATCCTCGCGGGGTATTTGTGCTTTCGACGGGACGCGCGAAGCTTTCGATTGGCTCAGCAAGCGGCAAGGTGATGATTCTCCGAATCGCCAAGCCGGGAGAAATCCTGGGGCTTCACGCTGTCGTCTCCAGCTCCGTTTACCAGGCTACTGCTCAGACGATTGAGCCCTGTCACGTCAGCTTTGTGAGACGCGACGAATTCCTGCGTTTCCTGCGGGTATATCCGCAGGCGGCTCTTGAAGCGGCCAGGCAATTGAGCACCAGCTACCAGGAGGCGTGCGAACAGATTCGCGCCATTGGGCTCTGTGATTCTGCCAGGAAAAAGGTGGCGAAATTTGTCCTTGAATGGGTTGAGAACGACGAAGCGAACCAGGACGGCATCCGCGCCACGCTCTCGCTGACTCACGAAGAGATCGGCCAGTTGATTGGCACGTCGCGAGAGACAATCACGCGGGCGCTTGGAGATTTCAGAGCTCGGCGATGGATCCTGATCAAGGGGTCAACGCTGATCATCCAGAACAAGAGTGCTTTGGAAGATTTGCTTGGCTACGATTCCTATTTCCCGACGTCTATGGGGTCGTCCCATGCGGAGGGAACGAGCAGCGCGCGAACTTACATAAACTCCCACAGCTCGGTTTCGCTGGCAGAAACCCGTCCCTGATGGGAGGGTGTGAAAGTTCCTTAGTCAAGACAAGACTGTGGTTCGGGTGCAGGGTCCGGCTCACAATAGAAGATGACGGACCGGTAGGCGTGACCCTGCCTGGAAACGCATTTGTTTGTCCGGCTATACCCACCACACTGCCCGAAACAAGCACCTCGATTTCCTCGGAATCAGCAACCAGACTCCCTGGTCGGCGCTGAAATCAAGCCGCCGTCGGAGTTCTTCCAATTCAGATACCGGTGTACCGTTCACGGATCAGGCTTTCTCGATTATACTGGTAATAGAGTAATCCTACTCTCGCAGAGCCGGCAGAGGGGCTTGGAGGTCGGAGAAATGCTCTTGATCTTTGCCGTGTCTACCGGGGACGAAAGCTACTTGATAAAGGCGGAATTCGGAGTGGAGCAAAAAGAACTGGAGCGATATAAACAACTTTTGCTGGCCAAGCGTGAGGAGCTATCCGCGGCCTGGAAAGGGAGGGAAGAGCTTGCCCCTTCAGCAGGACATCTGCACGGAGATCCTGCCGACCAAGCCAGTGCGGCAAGCGAGGCGGCCATTCAGGTGCGCTTGCATCAGACTGACAGCAAGCTGCTCCGGGCCATCGACGACGCGCTGGCACGAATCTCCAAGGGGAACTACGGGACCTGCGAGGCTTGTTCCGAGCCTATTTCCGACGCTCGGTTGACTGCCGTACCCTGGACGCGCCTTTGCCTCAATTGCAAAGAGCAACAGAGTTAAACCTTGCCGCGGGACTGGACATTTTGCACCTCGGGTGAAGACTCGTGCATAAGCGGGAGTCACTCTCGGAGATTCAATTTACACCTCTGACTGGAATAGGATCTGTCCGGCTGTCTGAGCTCAGGTCCTGAAATGAGTGGCCGATTCTCCAAAGTTCCACCTCATAAGCGCCTTTATTCGCAACTCAATCAGAATCATCAAGCCCTGCCCCGACGGGCTCATCTAGGCCGCGGATGCCTGCCGGTGATGCGCCTCGGCCTCGCCACGCGAGGAAACACGTACCTGTCGGTTGAGGATGTCGTCTGCGGGGTTGACCGCGGTGTGAACTATCTGAACTGGTGTGGTTACGACGACGGCATCGCGCAGGCATTGCGCACCGGGCAGATCGAGCGGCAACGCGTGGTCGTGGCCATGCAGCTTGAGAGCCGCGACGCTTCTTCGGCGGCCCGCGAGCTTGAGGATGCCTTTCGCACGCTTGGGACGGACCACATTGAGGTCGCAACTTTCCATTACGTTGAACACAAGTCGGAGTGGGAACAGATTGTGGCGCCCGGCGGAGCGCTTCGAGCCCTCGAGGAGGCAAGGCAGAGTGGGCGGGTGCGCCTGATCGGCTTGACAACCCACCAGCGCAAGCTGGCCGCAGAGTGCTGCCTGACTAAGAAGCTGGACCTGCTGATGGTTCGCTACAACGCAGCCCATCGCGGTGCCGAGCAGGACGTCTTTCCTGTCACCGAGCGGCTCGGCATTCCGGTGGTCGCGTTCACGGCGCAGCGGTGGGGAGCTTTGTCCCGACCCACGCGGACCGACCCTCCGGGTTTTACGCCACCGGCCGCGCGCGAGTGGTACCGGTTCGCCCTGGCTCAACCTGCGGTGAGCGTGGTGCTGATGGCTCCTGAAAACCGTAAGGAACTGGAAGACGACATCAGCCTGCTGAGCGACTGGCGCCTGCCGACTGCCAGCGAGCTGGAGACGATGACCGCGCACGGATTGCGAGTGCGCCGCCACGCCGGCTATTTCCCGTAGGTTTAAAACAGCGCACCTGAAATTGCGGCGTGCCGGCTCCAGAGCTTGCTGGCCGGGCTGAGCCTGATGATTTTGCGCCTGCCCTTATGGCGGAGTGTGGTAACCTTTCCCTTTTCCAATTTCACTCTTTCATGGGGCTCCGATGCGACATCTGACATTGCTTGCAAGCTTCCTGACCGCCATAATCGTAATGGCCATGCCGATACACGCCCAAAGTTACGAAAGCCACGAGGATCGAAGCCAGGCGCGATCGATGGTGATCACGCGCCTGGGAATCGTTGCGGCCAGCCAGACGCTTGCCGCCCAGGCGGGAGCGCAAATTCTGGCGCGCGGAGGTTCAGCCGTCGATGCGGCGATTGCCGCCAACGCAGCCATGGGTGTGGTCGAGCCCATGAACAACGGCATTGGAGGCGATCTGTTTGCAATCCGCTGGGACGCAAAAACGGGCAAGCTCACAGGGATCAACGCCAGCGGCTGGGCGCCGGAAAAGCTGACGCTCGCCCTGCTCAAAAAGAAAGGCTTCACGCACATGCCCCAGACCGGTGTCTTCAGCGTCACCGTGCCGGGTTGCGTGGATGGCTGGTGGATGTTGCACAAGAAGTTCGGCCGCCTGCCCTGGGCGGAACTCTTTAAGCCCGCGATATATTTTGCCAGCCACGGATTTCCGGTTACGGAGTACATTGACGCGTACTGGCGAGGCGGGCAGTCCAAGCTGGAAAAGGACCGGAACGCCCGCCGCGTCTTTCTGATTAACGGAGAGCCGCCGAAAGTCGGAGAAATCTTTCGGAACCCCGAATACGCGCGCGCCCTGGAGTTGATTGCCACTGAGGGCGAAGACGCTTTTTACCGTGGCCCCATAGCGCAGGCGATCGTCAAGACGATGGACCGGTTGGGCGGGGTGATGTCGCTTTCCGATCTCAGCAGTTATCATGCCGAGTGGGTCGATCCTATTTCGACGACTTATCGCGGCTGGAAGGTCTACGAACTGCCTCCGAACGGGCAGGGAATGGCGGCTCTCGAAATGCTCAACATTTTCGAGAAGTATCCGCTGCCCCAATGGGGATTTTTCAATGTCGACGCTCTGCACGTGAAGATGGAAGCGCAGAAGCTTGCCTACACCGACCTGCGGCGCTACCTGGGCGATCCGAGGTTTGCGAAGGTTCCAGTCAAGGGAATCATTTCAAAGGCGTATGCCGCAAAGCGGGCCGCCACGATTGACATGGACCACGCTCACTGTGACGTCGAGCCGGGCAGTCCACCCCGTATCGGAAATGAAACCATTTATCTTTCTGTGGTTGACAAGGACGGCAATATTGTTTCCCTGATTCAAAGCCTCTACGAGGGTTTCGGGTCCGGCATCGTGGCGGATGACTATGGCTTTCCCCTGCAGAATCGCGGTGGGCTGTTCGTGATGCAGCCCGGCCATCCGGACGTGGTTGCTCCTCACAAGCGTCCCTACCATACCATCATCCCGGCCTTCATCGAGAAAGGTGATCTCCACATCGGCTTCGGGATCATGGGCGGGCTGAATCAGCCGCAGGCGCACGCCCAGTTCGTCTCCGACGTTGTT
This sequence comes from Acidobacteriota bacterium, assembly GCA_037379595.1. Classification (GTDB taxonomy): domain Bacteria; phylum Acidobacteriota; class Terriglobia; order UBA7540; family UBA7540; genus SCRD01. The sequence continues at coordinate 4,425 of JARRJI010000311.1, forward strand.
GACTACGGTATGAACATCCAGGCTGCGCTGGAAGCTCCGCGCTTTACCAACCTCAGTTTTGGAGGCTGCCACTTCATGATCGAAGACCGGTTCCCGCCCTTCGTTCTCCAGGGTCTGGCCCAGAAAGGGCACGTTCTCGAAATTCGCGGGGCTTTTGCTTCCCCCATGGGAGGCGGCCAGGCAGTCCTGCACGACTCGGCTACCGGCGTCAACTACGGTGCATCGTCGCCCCGAAAGGACGGAGCCGCTATGCCGGAACCAGCGCCATATTTTCAATCAACCCCCGGCAAGAATTGACAGAAAATCAACGCGCGTTCCCGGCGATTTCAG
>JARRJI010000312.1:0-6608 GCA_037379595.1 Acidobacteriota bacterium
CATCATCGCTAATTGCTTTTGGCCCGTAATTCTTTGTCATTTACCATCTACCTTCCACTTCCGCTGGTCGTGGGATAGAGCGATGCTGGTCATGAACCTGATACCGGGAGAAAGAGTATCTTATGGACGAGCGTATAAAAAAATCGGGCCGGTTTCGGCGACTGCCGCACGGAAGATTGAGTTACGCTCTAAGAGATTTTTTTCTGTAGTTGAACGATTACCGAAAATATTCCATTATCGGCTCGCGCGTTTGGTTTTTTGAAGCATTCCAATGAAATCTGGAAATGTTTCGCCCAATCAGGCCATTATAGAGCGAAAGAGAGGAAGATCGCGTCACATAACAGATGAGGCTTAAGTTTGAATCATGACAAAAACTCCTTTTTGGAAGAAGGCTAATGGATGACTGGCGTCTCAAAACCCCTGTTGCCTTTTTTATTTTCAGGCGACCCGACACTACGGAAAAAGTCTTTGCGGAGATAGCCAGGGCAAAACCTCCAAAACTGTTTGTTGTCGCTGACGGCCCCAGGAAAGAAAGGCCGAGTGAGGCCGAAGCCTGTACCGCTACACGCGCGGTGCTTGATCAAGTGGATTGGGACTGCGAAGTGCAGACTAATTACTCGGATGTAAATATGGGCTGCGAAGGCCGCATGGCAAGCGGGCTGGACTGGGTCTTCAGTCAGGTTGAAGAGGCTATCATCTTTGAAGACGACTGTCTTCCTCAACCCACATTCTTTCGCTTCTGTGAGGAGCTTCTGGAGCGTTACAGAAACGATGAGCGCATAGCAGTGATCAGTGGAAATAACTTTCAGTTTGGCAGGAAAAGAACAGCATACAGTTATTATTTTTCCAGGTATCCCCATATATGGGGCTGGGCGACATGGCGGCGCGCCTGGAAAAATTATGATGCCAACATGAAAGCGTGGCCGGAGATAAGAGAGGGCGGATGGCTGCGTGAGTATTCGCGCAACTTGCGGACAATTAAGTTCCGGTCGAAAAAATTTAATGATCTTTATGAAGGCAAGAATATTAACTGGGATGGCAAATGGACTTTCGCATGTTGGCTGCAAGGGCAACTTGCTGTGCTGCCGAATGTAAATCTGGTTTCCAATATAGGTTTCGGAAAAGATGCAACCCACACAATGGACACAAACAGTGTACGTTCAGCCATGAAGACCGAACACATGGAGTTTCCGCTAATTCTTCCCCATTTCATACTGCGGGACTCGGTTGCCGATGATTTTAGTGAAAGGAGCTTTTTCCAATATATTACATTGCCCTTGTGTTTAAAAGGCATTTTATGTAATTTCCTGTTAGAATAAGGGTTATCAATCCCGTCATCCGAACACGGATAGAGAATGATAAGGAAACCATAAAATGAGCGCGCTTTGTCCCGTCTGTAATTCCTGCCATCTGCCGAGCTTCAATGAAAATATCCATTCTTAACAAATATGACAGGCAGGGCGGGGCTGCCATTGGCGCATTTCGCCTTTACAGGTCGCTAAGCGGAGCGGGTGCGCAAGTGGAGATGATTGTGGATATGAAGACATGCGATTCCCCTTCTGTCCACGGTCCGGAAAGCCTGACTGGAATGTTCATGGCGAGAAATTCAATCCACATGGACGGACTTCCGCTTAAGTTTTATAATCGTCAGAAGACGGTCTTTCATACCGCATGGTTTCCCAGACGTATGCCTTTCAAATTGTTGAAAAATACTGATTTTATCATTTTTCACTGGATTGCGGGTGGATTCATGTCCGTCGGAAACATAAGCTCCATTGCCAGCCTCGGGAAACCGGTTATTTGGAAACTCAGTGATATGTGGGCCTTCACCGGAGGCTGCCATTATGCCGGCAGTTGCGAAAAATACAAATCGCAATGCGGGGCCTGCCCGCAGCTTCGCTCAACGAGAAACCGGGACCTGTCTGCCTGGGTCTTCAGGCGAAAATGGATACGAACGTGTTCAAGCCCATCGAAAAGGAAACCGCAAGGTCCATATTCAACCTTCCAAAAGATAGAAAAATAATCCTCTTCGGGGCAGATGGAGGCGCGCGCGATGAAAGAAAGGGTTTCCGTTATCTTTTTGAGGCGATGGACCGCTTAAAGTCACCGGCAGACTACAGGGATTGCCTGCTTCTGATTTTCGGGTCGGAACACGCCGGGGATGGCGAAAGCTTCCCACTCGAAACTGTATTCGCCGGGTCGCTTTCAGACGAGGTCAGTATGGCGCTCATTTACAGTTGTGCGGATGTCTTCGTGCTGCCCAGCCTGGAGGATAATCTGCCTAATACTGTAATGGAGTCGATGGCCTGCGGCACACCTGTGGTGGCTTTCCATATCGGGGGTGTTCCCGACATGGTAGAGCACATGAAAAACGGCTACCTGGCAAGATTTCGGGATTCCGAAGACCTTGCACATGGCATAAAATGGGTTCTCGAAAACGAGCCGCGAAGGAGGGGTTTAGGAGAAGCGGCAAGGGAGAAGGCCCTCAGGGAATATACCATGGACATGCAGGCCAAGAGATACTTAAATCTGTACAACGAAATCGCAGGCGGCCCCGCAAAATGAAGCGTGATTTCTAAGCGTTTCTATGAATAGAGTTGAGTGAAAAGGGCCGGAGTTGCTGACACCTTCATCTCACAAACCTGCCAAGAAACCCTTCCGCTGTTGTTCCATTTCACCGGAAGAGCCAGACGTCGACCAGTGCCTATTGGCTTATCCGACTAAACACCTAACACCACTGGCAAAGGGAATTTAATTAATTCTGCATCGCTCACCATTACTCATAGCCGAACTTCTTCATCAGCGTTCCCGCTTTTTCCATTATATAGGAAAGGTCATTCTCGCCTAACTCGCTGCGCCAACCATCAGTTCGGCCCTCTCGGACAAACTTGAAATCCTTGTCGCCTTTTGTCCATGACACGCTTTTAATCTGCTCTTCCAGCATCCGCATTCGCTCAAAACTGCTGTTTTCAAGAACCTTGGCCAACTCCTCGTCAACGAGACTCACGCCCAGCAATCTTGCCATTGATCGCGTGTTTTCTCCGGGGTTTGTCTTAAAATCCTCATATCTGAAAAACCTGAAACTCACACATGGTTCTACATTGTCGAACCAGCCGCTCACGTGTTTGGCCCAAGCAGATATTCCGAGACTATCATTCCGTATTAAATCACTGATATCGCCGTCGAATCGTCTCAAACCCCTCACGTGCTTGTGATAAGAAACCATGACGGCTCGTGGATCCCTTAACAGGTAAATAACGTTGATATAACCACGATTAAAATCCGAATGGCTCTTTATAACACGCTTAAAAGGGAAAAAACCCATGTCCAGGGGGATCTCCCGTCCCATGTGGATATCAGGGATAAATCCATGGATATTAAAATTATTTACCTCGAGATCGAGACCAAGCTTTTCAACCATTATGTTAGCCAATACAAATGAAATCCATGTATTGCCGGACTTTGGAAAAGAAACGAGGAAAATATCATCAACGCGCTTATCCCGGGGAAGTGCTAAATCAGAGGGTTGATCGAAAGCTTTCGCACGGAGAAAACTAAGAAGTCTGTTTATCATTGCAGTTCCTATACGAGATTATCACACATTATCAAGATGCTTTTCAATTTTCATCTCACAAACCTGCCAAGAAAACTGATTGTCGCGTCTCCATTAATTCCCAATTTTCTCATCACCTCACGGAAGATGAAGATATCCTCTCGCTCGATACTCCTTGTAATCAGCAGACTGGCGCCATAACCTCCCATAAACAGTATGAAGTAAGCCGGTAGCATCCAGATTTGGAGCTGAACACTCTTTGCCAGGGCGTATATTGCCAGCCCAGTGAGGCATGCACCCACCAGCGGCTTCAGATAAGCCGCGGTAAAGGGATGCATCCCATTGTATCTGAGAAGACTTAGCGAATAGAGCAAATTGATGATTATGTACGATGTCATGGTGGCAAGAGCGGCGCCGGTAATCCCCATCCCAAGCCGCTTTATCAGTATGTAGTTAAGGGCGACATTAATTGTCGCTCCTATAATAGAAATATTCATGATAGTCTTCGTAAGGCCAAGCACCATCAGGAGCATCCCGTTTGTGCCCAGGAAGGCGTTTAACATAAATCCCACTGCAAGTATCCTCAGCGACGGGGACGCATCGACAAACCTGCTCCCAAAAAGAAGTGTTATGGTCATCTCCGGGAAAAATACCAGGACAAAGAAGATCGGCAGGGTTGCCGCGAAAACCCATTTTGTGAGTACCTGATATACCCGCCTAAGTTCTTCGATCTTCTTCTCCGCAAATATTTCGCTGGCTATAGGAAGAAACACGTAACCAAGGGCCGACAAAGGGAAAAGGAGCAGCCTCACTAGCGAAACACTCACACTGTAAGTGCCGACGGCCGCCGGCGTGTCGTATCGTCCTATCATCAGAGTGTCTGCCCACATAAGAGCAAGGGACATGATAGACGCAGCCAGAAGGGGAATGGAAAACTTCAGCAACTCCATGTGACGTTTTCCACCCTTCGGCAGAAATGGACTGGCGCCGAGTTTCCTGACCCCGTAGACTACAAGAAGTATTGCTATTACAACACCAGACAACACCAGGCCATAGAGTATGCCTCGAAGATGCATGCCTAGAAGTACGGATGTGATCAACAGAAACAGGTACAGGATTGGATTAAAGACATCTGAAAGTAGTCTCTGCCTGATTATGCCGTAGCCTCGAAGCACACCACCCGACACGCCGCCTGCCACACTGAATGGAATCAGGAAGGATATGATCTTGAGCGGGACGGCAAGCTCTGGGGTGTAAAAGACCTTTCGGGCTATGAAGCCGGAAAAGAGGTACACTACCGCAAAGGACACCAGGCCCAGCGGTACAAGCATCTGCACGCCGGCACGCGTTATATAGTGAGCATCTTCCCTTCTGTTCTCGGCAAGGTAAACGGAGACAAACCGCGAAAGACCTGAAGGTATTCCAAGCAAAATAACAGCCGAAATAACGCTCAGAACAGTAAGGACGAGTGAATAGAGGCCAAACTCGACCTTGGTAGTGTTCCTTACAATGAAGATCTTGATAAAGAACCACAGGAGTTGGCTGGTTGCGATGCTCACTAAGACAAGGGTGGTGCCCCTGGCGGCTTTTTTTAGTGAAGAATTGATGGTCTCGGACATCCTGTACTCATTATAACAAAACCTTTTTTAACTTGTTGGTCCTTCCAGACCGGTCGAAGTTAAGAAGAGCGAAAAAAAGAAAGATTCCGGACCTGCCTACCGGCAGGCAGGTGAGCCGGAATGACAGATTATATGAATTCTGTATAAACCGGATAATCATGTTTCACTCATTCTGAATGACCGAAAGTGCTTTTTTTCCCAGAAGATGAGCAAGTTTGCCATATCTTTCGGTTTTCTCTAGCTCAACCAGAAGACTGAATGCCTCGTCCTTCCGCCCGTCTTTAAGCAAGAAGTTTACATAGGGCCACAATATCTTTTCCGGTCGGGCCATGGTAAACGCCAATTTCCGGAAAACTTCAGCCCCCTTCACGTTGCCTTCCCTCATGATAATATCCGAATATAAAAGCGCATTCAGACCGTATTCGTCCGTAAGCTCGCGGACCAGAAAATCATCGGAAACGGGCATGGCCAGGATGCTTTCATAGTTCGTTCTTTCGAAGGCGCTCTTGAATTTCCGTCTGATGGCCGAGTCGAAGCCTCCGGCGGGCAGTGTCTTTGGCCGCAGCGCCGCTGAAAAAAGATAAGGATAATAATCATAAAACCTGGCCACGACCCGCGTCATGTTCAACGGGTTGTCCACGAAGAGTTTCCCTTTCAAGGCAAATTCATCGTTTATCTCTCTGATCGTGCTCTTTGGGCCTTGGTAGAAATCTGGGTAGAGTCCGGCATATTTCCACGGGGGCGCGCATTCGAGCCCAAAAACGCCCCTCCTCCCGGCCGTATCCATGACCAGTACATCTTCTCTCAACCTTTCCACGCCTTTCATATAGAAGACCGTGAACATAGGGTTGTCCCCGTGGTTCATTAGCAGACTCTTCTCCGGGAGCGACATTAGCATGTCCCTGCCGTAATCGTAGCAGACGACATTTCTGCTCAGGCCGAACTGACCAACGGTATACGGCAGGAAGACAAAGGGCAACGCCGCCAGGACGTAAGAGCCAAACCCTGCCAGCATCGACCATTGCATCCGCCTGACGAAAGAAATGATCTCCGCAAATCCGACAGAAATGAGGGAATATAATATCGGTACCGCCGGCAGAAAATACACCGAAACTACCTCAAAGTCCTGAGTCCGGGGCTTTGCCGCCGGAAATACAAGCCTGCCGAGAAGAAGAAACCAGACAATTCCCGAGAAAATGAAAAAAACGAGCAGCTTAAATCGTCTCCTCAGTCCCACAAGACCGAGCAGAAGAAAGAGCATGACGGGCTTCACGCTCCGGAATGCCACATAATATAAACTGTTTCTCAGACCCTGTAGCCATGCGCTGCCGAGAGAGAAGGCACCTTCGAGCGTCCGAGGTGAGGATGATCCTTTATAGTCCTGCCTGAAGAAAACCCTGATGAAATCCTTGAATGTAGCCGCATAGGAATACAGG
>JARRJI010000313.1:0-13492 GCA_037379595.1 Acidobacteriota bacterium
CAAAAGAAATCCGCAGACCGCACGGACGGCGGTTTGCCACCATTTCGTGAAAGGACGTCCACGTGCAGGTGGCGCAGGAACCGGAGATAGGCTGGTAAGCTAGGCTAGTATTTGGCTCATTTTCGGCCAAGATGGGACAAATGGGATTTCCACAGGACCAATTTGCGAAAATTATAAGTTACTGATAAATAGGATGTTAGTTATCTTGTGGGCTTTTCGAATTCCTTGCTTTGCGAGGAAATTGTCCTTCTCGCGAACAGTGGGTAAAAATTACAAACCCGCTGCCGAATCAGAAAAGATGGAGAGTTGAAACCGCCCGTTGGATGGCGTCCAGTAACGGCGCCGGGTAGACGCCGATCCAGACCAGCAGGACCGTCAGCGCCCCAAGCACATAGCCTCCGCTGCGCGACAGCGAGGGCAGAGCCGCTCGAACACCCTCAGCCGGATACTTGTACATGGCGACCAGGATCCGAAGATAGTAAAAGAGCCCGATGACACTGGATACGACCAGGACGAAGATCAGGGTCCACAGATCGCGAGAAGCTCCGGCCGCGACCAGGAAGAACTTCCCGACAAAGCCCGCTGTCAGCGGTATGCCCGCGAGCGACAGCAGCATCAGCGTGAAGATGCCGGAGAGAACAGGGCGGCGCCAGAACAGGCTCTGATAGTCGTCCAGGGAATCGGCGTCCCGTTCACCGTTCGAAAGGACCGTCACCACGCCAAACGCGCCCAGCGTCGTGACAAAGTAGGCGACCAGGTAAAGGGTGACGGCTTCAGCGGCCAGCGCGCCGCCAGCCAGAAAAGCTACGAGGACATATCCCAGGTGAGCAATGGAGGAGTAAGCCAGAATCCGCTTGACGTTATTCTGCAGCAGGGCGAGGAGGTTCCCCAGAATCATCGAAGCGATAGCGATGATGCTGAAGACCACGAAGACGGGATGCATATGGTAGGCACCCGTCTCGTAGAAGTATCTCAGCAGGAGCGCAACCATCGCGCCTTTGGATACTGTCGCCACGAAGGCGGTGACCGGCGCGGGGGCTCCTTCGTAAACGTCCGGGGTCCACATGTGGAAAGGCACGACTGCGAGCTTGAATCCAATTCCCGTGATGATCAGCGCGAAGCCTGGAATGAGCAGCGTCTTCTCGTAGGCAACTCCTCCAACCAGCATCGACGCGATCTGGCCGAACTGCATGGTTCCGAGTTGAGCATAAACGAGGGCCATGCCGAACAGAAGGAAGGCGGCCGAAGCAGCGGCCAGCACCAGGTACTTGATTCCCGCCTCGAGAGGAAGCTTGCGATTGCAAAGGTACGCGCTCATCGCGTAGAGGGCGACACTCAGGATTTCCAGTCCCAGGAAGAATGAAACAAAATGGTTACTGGCGACGAGCACGGAAGAGCCCAAAGCCGCCACAAGGATCAGGACATAAAGCTCCTCGCGATATCCCGCCTGCTTTTCCAGGTAGCCGTAAGAGAGAATTACGGTCGCAAAAGTGGCCGCGATGATCAGGCCCATATAAAAAAGCGCATAGCCGTCGATGACCAGCAGTGGAGTCACCTGGATGGGGGTCAGCGAAGCTGCAGACCAGAGGGAGGCGAAGGCTGCGGCCAACCCAGCCAGCGTCAGCCAGACGGCCAGCAGGTGGCTGCGCCGTATGCACACCGCCAGCATCACCACAACCGCCGTCACGGTCAGGATCAGGAGGGGAAGTATCGCAATAAGGTCAGTACCGTTCAACGTTTATCTCCGATTGGTTCCTGGAAGCCGGTTCTGATAATAGGACAATTGATGCGCGCGTGGAATCATCGTAACAACGGGCTTGGGAGCGGCATATTTCTGGAGCTTACGCATCGCCGGCTCGAAAGTCTTGAACAGCGGCTGCGGGTAGAGGCCAATCCAGAGCAGGATCAGCATCATCGGAATCATCATGAGCAATTCGCGCTTTCCAAGATCCGGCAACGACCACTCGTGGACGTTGGGACCATGGAAGGCGCGCTGAATAACCTTTACCGCGTAAAGGGTTGACATCAGAATGCCGATAGCGGCAACGATCGTCACCCCGAGGCTGATCCGGTAGGTCCCAAGCAGGGTCAGGAACTCGCCAACAAAATCGCCTAAACCGGGCAAACCTATTGAAGCGAGAGCAAAGAACATTACGGTGCCGCTCATGACGGGAACCGTCGCCCACAGGCCTCGCAACCGCTCCATTTCGCGCGTATGCGTGCGCTCCTGCAGGCCGCCGACCAACATGAAGAGGGCGCCGGTGCTGATTCCGTGGGCGATCATGACAATCAACACTCCCTGCAACGCGAGAGCATTCCAGGCAAAAATACCGATCAGCGCGAATCCCAAGTGGCTGACACTCGTGTATGCTACCAACCGCTTTAAGTCGGTTTGCGCAAAGGCAAGGATTGAGCCGTACACAATCCCAACGACGCCTAGAATCATGGCAATGGGCGCGAATTGATGTGCGGCTCCCGGGAACAACGGAACGACAAAACGCAACATCCCGTAAGCGCCGGTCTTCAGCAGCAGGCCCGCCAGGATGACGCTGCCTGCCGTGGGCGCTTCAGTATGCGCATCCGGCAGCCAGGTGTGGAAGGGAAACATAGGCAGCTTGACGGCAAATGCTACAAAGAACCCCAGCATCAGCAGCATCGCCACGTGCGGCGTCAAGGTTGTTCCCAGCAGGTCTTTATACTCAAACGTATAAACGCCGGTCTCGCTGTGGTGGATGAAGAAAAGCGTCAGGATGGAGATCAGCATCAGCAGACCGCTGAGCTGGGTGAAGATGAAAAACTTGACTGCCGCATAAATGCGGCGTTCGTGTCCCCAGATCTCGATCAGGAAGTACATGGGCACCAGCATCAATTCCCACATGAAGTAGAACAGGAAAAGATCTACTGCGAGGAAGACGCCCAGGATTCCGGCCAGAATCCACAGCAAGTTAAAGTGGAAGAAGCCGACGCCTTCCTGAATCTCCTTCCAGGAGGCGAGCACCGACATGATGCCCAGCAGGAATGTGAGCAGAATCAGGAGAAGGCTCAATCCATCCATGGCAAGGTGGAAATGAATCCCGTACTGCGGGATCCACACCCAGTTGACCTGCTTGAACCATTCGCTTTCAGGAAAAAGCTTGATGTGGGAGGAAGGGCCAGCCCAATAACAAAGTCAGCACCGATCGCAACCAAAGAGATGATGCGCGGCCAGAGACTGCTTGCCCGGCCCGCAAGCGCGGCGAGAATACCTGCCACAAGCAAAATGACGATAAGCCAGACTAGAATCATAGGAACAACACTATCGCAAGAAAGATGATGGAACCAGCCGCAATGCCTGCCGCGTACCATCGCATGCGGCCTGTTTCCGTTTTCCGAACGCCCTGGTAAGAGAGCTCAGTCACAAGCCCTATCCCGTTGTAAATATCATCCACGAAATCCCGCCGATCGAACTGCGCAATCCAGATCACGGGACGGACGAAAACTCTTTCGTACAGCCAGTCCATCCCCCAATCGGTATACCAGAAGCGGTGAAGCGCTTTCGCGATCGCAGGAGCCGTAAGTGACTCTGCGTATTCACGGTGCTGGATATAGAAGTAATACGCGATATAAATGCCGATCAGGAAAGCCAGTGTAACCAGGCCTTCCGACCCGAGTTCCGACAGCCCACGGGTCGCTCCTTCGTGGACAGCGGGCAGCGCCAAATGCATGAAGTCGGTGAAGGAGTGGACATTGCCAAGGAACTCCGGCGTATCAACGAACCCGCCCACTACCGAAAGGACGGCGAGGACGACGCAGGGCACCGCCATCGCCCATCCAGGGCGCTTGTGGACCTCAGACTTTGCTTCGCCAAAGAACACAATGAAGATCAGGCGGAAGGTGTAGAGCGCCGTCAGCAGGACACCGAAAACGGCCGCAGCCCACAACCAATCGCTTCCAATGTTCGAAGACCACGCATCCCAGATGATCAGGCCTTTACTATAAAAGCCCGCGGAGATCAAAGGCACGCCCGCCAGCGAAAAACCCGCGGCCAGAAACGTCCAGAAGGCTACCGGTAGTTCTTTTCGCAGGCCGCCCATTTTGAAGATGTTGTGTTCGTGGTGCAGGGCGTTGATGACGATCCCGGCTCCGAGGAAGAGCAGAGCCTTGAAGAACGCGTGGGTCATGAAGTGGAAGAGAGCCGCCGACCACGCCCCCACGCCGAGGGCAAGGAACATATATCCGATCTGGCTGATGGTGGAATAGGCCAGAACGCGCTTGATATCGTCTTGAGTGATCGCGGCGAAGCCCGCCATAATCAACGTTGCCGCGCCTACAATCGCGACGGCCAGTTGCGCGGAAGGCGCCAGCGAAAACAGCACATGAGTTCGCGCAATCAGATAGACACCCGCTGTCACCATGGTCGCGGCATGGATCAGGGCACTGGTCGGTGTGGGGCCGGCCATCGCATCGGGCAACCAGGTTTGCAAAGGGAGCTGAGCTGATTTCCCAACCGCCCCGCCCAGGAGCAATAGTGCGGCCAGTACGGGCAGCGTTGAACCCACCGGCCATTGAAGCGCAGCGCGGTGCATCAATTCCTGGATATGCAGCGTTCCCAGCTTGTCAAAGAGAAGGAACAGTCCAAGGATCATCACCGTATCGCCGACGCGGGTCACAATGAAAGCCTTTCGTGCCGCGAGGCCGTTCGCCGGGTCGCGGTACCAGAAGCCGATCAGCAGGTAACTGCAGAGCCCGACGCCTTCCCACCCAAGGAACAGAAGCAGCAGGTTCGATCCAAGCAGGAGGATGCACATGGAGGCGACAAACAAATTCATGTAGGCGAAGAAGCGGCTGTATCCTTCGTCTTCGATCATGAACTCGGCGGAATAGAGGTGGATCAGAAAGCCGACAAAAGTCACCACCAGGATCATCAGCAGGGAAAGAGAATCCAGATAGAAAGCGATCTGGGGCTGGAATCCTCCCACATCGAGCCAGGTCCAAAGAACCTGGTTGAAATAATTGCCCTGCGGGGGAGAGGTAAGGAACGTGATGGCAATTAAGATTGCAATGATCGCAGACAGCCCAATCGAGCCGACCCCAAAAACAGGAACGGCTTTTTTGGGCATGCGCCTCCCGAAGATTGCCAGTATCACGAAACTCGCAATCGGGAGTGCCGGAATTAACCACAACAGGTGGTACACGTTATCCTCTCATCTCACTTAGCGCATCAGCGTCCAGCGTCTTAAATCGGCGGTAGATCTGAAGAACCAGGGCAAGTCCGACCGAAACTTCAGCGGCTGCCATTGAAAGAATAAAAAGGAACACAATCTGCCCGTCCGCCTGGCCCCATCTGGAGCCGGCAACAACGAAGGCCAGGCCTGCAGCGTTCAACATGATCTCCAGCGACATCAGAATGAAGATCACATTACGCCGGACCAGAAGACCTGTCAGTCCCAGCGCGAACAAGATCCCCGCCAGGAGCAGTCCCTGATGCATGGGTACTGATGCCATTTCGATTCTCCGTTTTCTCCGGTGTACGCCTGCCCAGGTGGAATGCGCCCACCAGGGCTCCAAGCAGCAACATCGACGCCAGTTCCACTCCGATCAGATAAGGCCCGAACAGGACGATTCCGACCTGCGTCGGCTCAATCACCGTGGAGCCATAGGCAGCAGTGGCCGGACTTGTAATCAGATAAGCCACTTCCGCGATCAGAAATGCTGCCAGAATGGAAGGTCCGATCCACAAGCCACCCCGCTGCCACTTCTTTTCCATATCCGTGGCCGCTTTCCCGAGATTGAGCATCATGACCACGAAAACAAACAGCACCATGATCGCGCCGGCATAAACAATGACTTCAAGCGCCGCAACGAACGGGGCGCCAATCACATAGAAAACCACTGCAACTGACAGCAATGAAACAATCCGCGTTCAGTCGGGTAATCGCCAAAACCGTCGAGACGATAGCAACAATAGCCGCAATGTAGAAGACAACTTCCATAACTTTGAACTCAGGGCATCAGGCTGCGGACATCCACAGGAGGAGCTTCGTTTTCGGATTCTCCCTTGTCTTTCCCGCCGATTTTGACACCCGCAACCCGCCAGAAATTATAACCGTGGTACTTCCCTTCGCCGCTGATCAGCAAATCCTCTTTCTCATAAACCAGGTTCTGCCGGTTGTATTCACCCATCTCAAAATCCGGCGTGAGCTGGATGGAGTAAGTTGGGCATGCCTCCTCGCAGTAACCGCAGAAGATACACCGGGAAAAATTGATCCGGAAAAACTTCGGATAGCGGCGCCCCGTCTCGTCTTCGGTTGCCTGCAGTGAAATACAATCTACCGGACATGCTACCGCGCAAAGGTAACAGGCAACACATCTCTCTCCTCCGTCCGGGTCGCGACTGAGGATAATGCGCCCTTTGTGACGAGGTGGAAGGTACGGCTTCTGCTCAGGGTACTGAACTGTCACACGTCGCTGGAACATGTGCAGGAAAACATTCCAAAGCGATCTAAGTACACTCAGCATTCAAAACTCCCAACCTAAATAAACCAAAGCCTGCCTTACTATTTGAGGGCAAGCACGATAGCGCCCGTCACCAGCAAATTCGCCAGCGCAAGCGGCAACATGATTTTCCATCCCCAGGACATTAACTGGTCAAACCGGGGCCGCGGCAATGCGGCTCGCATCAGGATGAAGAAAACAATAAAGAATAATACCTTCAGAGCAAACCAGACGCCCGCGGGTAACACAGGGCCCAGCCACCCGCCAAAATACAGCAACGTAATCATGCAGGAGATCAGAATGATCCCCATGTACTCACCGACAAAAAACATACCGAATTTCATGCCGGAATATTCGGAATGGAATCCGGCAACCAGTTCGCTTTCTGCCTCCGGCAGATCAAAGGGCAGCCGCCGTGTTTCCGCAATACCCGCGATCATGAAGAGCACAAAACCAAGAAACTGTGGGATGACAAACCATACAGAGCGCTGAGCTTCAACGATGTCCGAAAGGTTGAACGAGCCAGCCAGGAGCACCGTTCCCATCATGGCCAAACCCATGAATACTTCGTAGCTCAGCATCTGCGCCGAAGCCCGCAATCCTCCAAGCAGTGAGTACTTGCTGGCCGACGACCAGCCCGCGAGCACCACGCTATAAACACCGAGCGAAGATAACCCCAGAAAGAAAAGCACTCCGATATTCAAATTTGCAACAACAAACGAAGGAGCAAAGGGAATCACCGCAAACGCCAGAAGTACGGTCACCACGATAATCGCGGGCGCTAGCACAAAAACGGCTTTGTCGGCGAAAGGAGGGATCCAATCCTCTTTGAAAAAGATCTTGACCATGTCCGCCACGGATTGAAGCAGCCCGAAAGGCCCGACCCGATTTGGACCGTAGCGATCCTGCCAGAGGGCCAGCAGGCGCCGCTCCATCCAGATCAAGATTGCCGCCAGGTTCAAGGGAACGAGAAGAACAACGGCGATAACGATAATGTAGAAGATCGTTGTATTCATGATCGTGAAAGCCTAGTCCAGGCAGGCAGCCCGGAACCCTCCAGCGGCACCAAGCCTGCCGGAAGTCCCGCGAGCCCGTTCGGCAAATCAGGCTGAACCATGGCCGGAAGCCGCAGTGCGGCGCCGGCAAGATTGAGGTCGACCGGATCTCCCTCCTTAACCCGGAGCCGCTCAGCGTCCGCAGCGCTCAGGGCGATGTACGGCTTGGGCGCTAACTGTGCGATCGCCGGGGCCAGACAGCTCAATTCCTCAGAGCCGAAGACGTGATAGACCGGCACCAGCAACCATTCATCCGCCCGGGCTTCGAAAGGTCTCGATGGGCCTGAAAAATACAACCCGCTGCCTCCCTGGGGAGGCTCAATCAACCTTACCCCCGGGTCTCCGCCGCGCAGCGGGCCGTTAATCTCGCTCTGGAACTTATTCACCGATTGGATGGAATTCCAGCCGGGAGCCCAAAAGAATGGAGTCAGGGACGAAGGAGGCTGATCCGGATAACCTTCCATTGAAAAGGCCAGCGCGGAATCCGGATCGTCCGGAGGCTTTGGCTCGCTCACATTCAGGTTCGCCAGCATAGCCGTCCGGCCGCTGTATCGAAACGGAGAGCGCGGAATCTTTTCCCCAACCATCCGGAATTTTGCGGTAGGCGCCGCTTCGGTGATCTTTGCCAATGCAGGGACGGCGCTGGCCGCCGCTGAAACCAGGTCGTCGAAGCCTCGCCAGGAACCCGCTTCGGGGTGGCCAGCAGCCTCCATAATCTCAAGCAACCACCGCCAGCTCTCCTGAATATCGTCCTTCGGAAGGTATGCCTGGAAAAACCGCTGGGCACGTCCTTCGTTATTAACGAAGGTTCCGTCCGATTCGGCAAAAGCACTCGCCGGCAGTACAAACTCTGCTTTGGCGGTGGTCGGCGTCGACACGTGATCCAGAACGACCAAGTGCCGAACCGCCTGCATAAAATCTTCCAAGGATTTGGCTGAGGTCCTCAGGTATAAATCGTTTTCCAGGACAATAACCGTATCCGCCTTGCCTTCCTGCACCAACTTGAAGGCCGCCCCGAGGTTGCCGCCACCCATCAGCCCCAGCCCGAGGCTGTTCGCTTCCGGCATGGTGAAACTCAGGCTGGCGATCTTGCCATCTTTCGAAAGCGCCCTCGCTACGTTCGCAGCAGCTTGAATCACCGCCTCGCTCTTGACACTGGGGCCAGCGACAACAAGAGGACGTTTCGCAGCTTTAAGGGTGCGGGCAATACGCTCGGCCAATGTTTGAAGTTCTCCTGAAATGTCCGGCACCGCAGGCGATTGAAAGTCAACGGCATGAGCTACAGCAAAGCCCAGCCGCGCGATGTCGTCCGGGGCAGCTCGATAAGTTGCTGTAGCGACGTCATCCAGCCGAGTCGCGTTGGGAGTGGCGATAAATAGCGGGCCCGTGTCGTGCTGGATAACCTCGCGAACGGGGTGATCCAGCCACCGGGGAATTTTCATCTTGTCGGTCGTTTCCATGGGCTGCTGGCGGACCGACTGGTGGGCGGCCAAGGCTATTCTCGGCGCGACGTTGCTGACATCTTCACCAAGTATCAGCACGGCATCAGAAAGCTCGATGTCGCGAAGGGATGCTGACCGCGCCGGCCCCTGGCGTAGGATCTCCGCCATCATGGAAACCAGATGGAATGATTCATCGGACATGCCGCTAAAGAACCTGTCGGGCCCGACAAGACTCCGCAATGCAAAATTGGATTCGAGCGAGGCGCGAGGCGACCCGATGCCGATCACCTTTTCGTTGCCTTTCAGGACACCAGCCACTTGCTCGACGGCTTTCGGCTTTGCAAGGGCTTTTAACTTGCCGTCCTGGCGAGATAAGGGTTGCCTCACTCTTTGCTCGCTGTTTACGAATTCGTAGCCAAAGCGTCCGCGATCACACAGGAAATAGCCGTTCACCTCGCCGTTATACCGGTTCAGGATGCGGCGCAGGCTTCCGTAACGTTCACCGGTCGAAGTGCTGCAACCGAGGCCGCAATGGACACACACCGAGGGAGCCATTTGCAGGTCCCACTTGCGCGTATAGTGCTGCTTGAGCGTCTTGTCTGTAAAAACGCCCGTCGGACAGATCTCGACAAGATTTCCGGCAAATTCGCTTTCCAGGATTCCATCTTCCTGGCGGCCGAAAAACGCGATATTGCGCGAACGAAAAACCTGCAGATCAGTCCCACCGGCGTACTCCCGGTAGTAACGCACGCAGCGGTAGCACTGGATGCAGCGGTTCATCTCATGGTTGACCAGGGGACCAAGGTACTGATTGCGGAAAGTGCGCTTGGGAAACGGAGTCCGGCGGTAGTTATGGCCGGTCATCACCGTCATATCCTGCAAGTGGCACTCGCCACCTTCGTCGCAAACCGGACAATCGTGGGGATGGTTCAACATCAACCCTTCGATCACTCCCGCTCGAAAGGCCGCGGCGTCCGGGTCCTTAACGGAAATCCGGGTGCCTTCGGAGGCGGGCGTCATGCAGGACATCACAATCCGCCCTTGGGTATCGTTTTCGTCCTTAAACTGCTTGACGGCGCATTGTCGGCAGGCTCCAACCGAACCCAGGGCCGGATGCCAGCAAAAGTACGGCAGATCAAACCCAAGCTCCAGGCAAGCCTGAAGAAGGCTCTGGTCCGGGTTTACCTCGTACCATTTGTCATCGACCCAGATCTTCGCCACTGCTATCTCCAAGGACACCGCTTCTCACGGATATGCCGCTCAAAATCCTCGCGGAAGTATTTCAAAGCGCTCTGCAAAGGCTCGACAGCGCCGGGCGCAAGGGCGCAAAACGTATTTCCAGGGCCCGCAAACCGGCATATAAAGGCCAGCCGCTCAAGATCGGATTCCTGCCCCTGGCCGTCTTCGATGCTTTGCAGCATTTTTTCAGCCCACGAAAGCCCGCTCCAGCAGGGAGTGCACCAGCCGCAAGATTCCTGGGCGAAAAAGTGCTCAAGGTTCTGCACAAACCCAACCGGGCACGTAAAGTCCGTTGAAGCTCCGCCTGGCAGCAAGCCGCGGAACTTCAAGCCTTCCTTCATCCCGCCCGCATGCTCTTCCAGAATTTCGCGAACGGTAGTGCCCATAGGAAGTTCCCACAGGCCGGGGCGTTTGACTTTTCCGCTGGCACCGTAGAGCTTCGTCCCTGCGTCCGCGGATTTGCTCAAGCCCTTGAACCATTCCGGACCGTTGTTGATGATGTGGTGGATGTTGCACAGAGTCTCGATGTTCTGCACGATGCTGGGCTTGCCAAAGAGCCCTGAAATCTGAGGAAAAGGCGGCTTCGTGCGCGGGTTGGCGCGCTTCCCTTCCAGCGCGTTCAGCAGCCCGGTTTCTTCACCGCACATATACCGTCCGCCGCTAAGGTGCAAATGCATTTCCAGGCTGTAGCCCGAGCCCAGAATATTCTTGCCCAGGTAGTTCTTGGCATAGGCCTCGGCCAATGCTTTTCTCAGGCGTTCCGCCGACAGGAAGTACTCGCCCCGCAGGAAGATATACGCAACGTCGGCCTCAATCGCGTACGCCGCGCAAATCATTCCCTCGATCAGTTGATGTGGAGTCGATTCCATGAGCAGGCGATCTTTGAAAGTGCCCGGCTCCATTTCATCAGCATTGGCGCACAGGTATTTCGGATGAGGCGCGCCTGCTCCTCGGGGCACAAAGCTCCACTTCAACCCGGTCGGGAAGCCCGCGCCGCCGCGGCCCCGCAAGTTCGATTGCTTGACCACCTCAACAACTTCGTTGGGCGCCATCTTCAACGCCTTACGCAGACCCTGATATCCACCCGCTTTTTCGTACCCTTGAATATCAAGGGCCGAGCCATCGGCTGGAACATCTTTTGTGAGAACTTTCTCCATATCGGTTCTACTTGTACTGTTCGAGAATGCTGTCGATCTTATCGGTATCCAGGTCCCGGTGCAGATCTTCGTCCACCATCAAGGCCGGTGCATGATCGCAGGTTCCAAGACACACGATAGGAAGCAGCGTGAATCGCCCATCTGCAGTCGTTTCACCCATCTTAATGCCCAGCCGGTTCATCAGGTGATCGCGCAACCGGTCATAACCCATAACCCAGCAACTGATACTGTCGCAGACCATGATGACGTGCCGGCCGACGGGTTTGCGGAAGATCAGGTTATAGAACGTGGCCACGCTATCGAGGTCGGCGACCGAGACACCCAACAGTTCCGAAATGTCCTTGAGCGCCTCGTCGGAAACCCACCCGCGGTGCTTCTGGACAATCTTCATGGCGTCAATGGTGAGGGCGCGCTTGTCCGGGTAATGCTCGAACTCCGCTACGATCTCCTGTCGCTCCTCAGGACTTAACACGCTTTTCAAGCTCCTTATCGGTCGATGTCCGCCAGAACAAAATCAATGCTTCCTAAAATGGCGAGCAAATCCGGAACCAGCAATCCTCGGCATTGCAGTGGAAGTGTCTGCATATGCGGAAACGAGGGGGCGCGGATTCTTGTCCGGTAAGAACAGGTGCTGCCATCGCTGACCAGGTAATAACCGTTGTTCCCCTTGCTCGCCTCAACTGCACCAAGAGCCTCGCCAGGCGGAACAACCGGGCCCCAGCTTACGCCCAGAAAGTGCGTAATCAGGGTTTCGATATCGTGCATCGTGTGCTCTTTCCGCGGCGGGACGGCCAGCGGATGGTCTGACTTGTGAGGTCCTTCCGGCATGTTATCGACGCACTGCTGGATGATCCGGAGGCTCTGGCGCATTTCTTCAACGTGGACCACGGCACGGTCATAGCAGTCGCCGTGCGTGCCCGTCGGAATGTCAAACTCGAAATTCTCATAGCCGGAATAAGGCTGCTTCTTCCGGAAGTCCCATTCCATCCCCGCAGCTCGGAGCATCGGACCGGTCACACTCCATTCGATGGATTGGTCCACAGTCATAACGCCCACACCCTGCGTCCGCGCCTTGAAAATTCGGTTCTTCATCACAATCCGGTCATATTCGGCAAGGCGGGCAGGCATATATTTCAGAAAATCGCGGAACATGCCTTCCCAGCCATTCGGCAGGTCGAGCGATGTTCCGCCAATCCGGAACCAGACGGGATGCATGCGAGCGCCGCACACCGCTTCGATGATGTCAAAGGCGCGTTCGCGGTCATTGAAGCAGTAAAACACCGGCGACATCTGGCCCAGATCCTGCGCGAAGGTTCCATACCAGACCAGGTGGCTGATGATCCGGAACAACTCCGACATCATCACGCGAATCACTTGTCCACGCGGAGGAACTTCGATACCCGCCAGTTTTTCAAAGGCCGTCAGGTAGGCGAGTTCATTCAGCACTCCGCCCAGGTAATCAATGCGGTCGGTGTAAGGAATAAAAGTGTGCCAGGTCTGGCGCTCACCCATCTTCTCCGCGCCCCGGTGGTGGAATCCTATTTCCGGAACACAGTCGACAATCACTTCCCCATCGAGCTGAACCACCACGCGAAGCACGCCATGAGTTCCCGGGTGCTGCGGGCCAACGTTCAGAAAAATGAAATCCGTGCCATCCTCGGAGCGCTTCATGCCCCAATCCTCTGGCCGGAAACGCATCGCTTCCTGTTCAGCCTGCTCCTTCTCATGTGTCTGGCTGAAGGGACCTATTTCTGTGGCCCGCGCCGGATGGTCTTTGCGCAAGGGATGCCCCACCCAGGTTTTCGGCATCAGAATTCGCGCCAGAAAAGGATGTCCGTCGAATTTGATGCCGAACATATCCCAGACTTCCCGCTCGAACCAATTGGCCGCAGGCCAGACGTCGGTGATGGTGGGAAGGCTTAGAGAATCTTCTTTGAGGGGCACTTTGATGCGGATGTATTCGTTCCGGTCGAAGGATAACAGATGATAAACGACGGTGAAATCGCTCGCCGGCATGCCCTCGCGGTGCTTCCGAACACGGTCGTCGATGGCCGTGAGGTCGTAGAGCATCCGGTAGGGTCGGGCGGCTTCATTCTTGAGATACTGAACGACCTCATGAACCTTT
>JARRJI010000314.1:0-4683 GCA_037379595.1 Acidobacteriota bacterium
CCCTGCACCCGGCCCGGAACGTTGAGATCGATTGCGCGGGGGGAAGTCTGCCCGTAAGATGGGGCCATAGAGAGATGGAGCCGGGCGAGGAACGCAGCCGCTGCGGATGGCGCGGCTGGATGGAGAGCCCGCCCGGCAAATCAACAGGAGGTTCCCGCCATGGAAGCATTGAACACCAGGGACATCAGCACGGAACAGGCTCTGGCCGTGGTGAACGCGGCCATCGAAAAGGCGAAGCAGATCGGGACCCGGATGGATATCGCCGTGGTGGATGCCGGGTGCAACCTGAAGGCCTTTGCCCGCATGGACGACGCGTGGCAGGGCAGCATCGACATCGCCATCAAAAAGGCGCGGACCGCCCGCTTTTTTGATATGCCCACCGGCGATATCGGCCAGCTTTCGCAACCCGGCGGGCCGCTCTTTAACATCGAGCATTCCAACGGAGGGCTCATCACTTTTCCCGGCGGCGTGCCTATCCAGGATGGCGACGGAAAAATTGTCGGCGCAGTCGGCGTCAGCGGCTCAACCGTCCAGAACGATCATGCCGTGGCCGAGGCCGGCGCTCAGGCCGCTTTTAAATAGCCCCGCCGGGCGGGACCGTGTTGAGGCGGCCGCTGAGCCCATCCGGCAACCGAGAGCCGTGCGAGTTCGGCGCCGCCCTTTACTTTTGGCGATGGACGGATGCCTGAAGAACGCTGGAGCCCGCCGCCCTATTTTGGCGGCTGCGCGCGCAGGGAAGAAAGGTCCACGGTGGCCCAGCGCTCAACCAGCTTGCCGTTGGCGACGCGCCAGAAAACCATCCCCTTCACCGTCACCGGCTTGCCGGAAGGAGGAATGCCCGCCAGTGGACCCTGATGCGTTCCTCGCCAGGTGGCCCGCACCGCTACGATGTCTCCTTCCGCGATCACCTCATCGAGCGTGACGTGGACGTCGGGCACGGCGGCGTGCAGCGCTACCATGGCCTGCCGGGCGCTTTCCGGGCCGCGCGAAACGACTCCGGGCAGGGCGCCATGGTCGATGAAATCTTCGGCCATCTGCTCATCCGCCGCGGCCAGGTTGTTCTGGTTCACGAGATCTTCATAGTGCTGGCGAACCAGTTGCTTGTTGGCTTCCTCTGACAAATTGCCCCTCCTTACGGCGCGCCAGTCGGCGCATGTGGTTTTGTGCCTGCAATGCTACCACGGCTTTCTGCCGATGTGACAGGCCGTGCGGGAGTGGGTGCCCAGGCCGAGGGCTAAAAGTTCTCGACGATATCGGTGACCAGGGTGCGGGCAAAGTCTTGCGAGAGGCGGTTCAGGGCCGACTCGCTTTCCTCATAGAGCGCGGGAACCGACTGGCTCACCTGGTACTCCTCGCGGAAGATGTAATGGGGATTGGAGAACAGCACCTGCTTGGTGTGGAGATCGATGAGCTGGACGCTGGCATTCACCTGGATCTGGAAGGTGGTGGCCGCGCCCGTGTTGGGGTTGTAGGTCAGGACGCCCGAGCTGACGGAGTCGATGGTCCCCTTCAGTTCGGCGTCAGCGCCCGAAGGGTTGGGTGTCACGTGAAAGCTGGTCTGCTCAAGGAACTGGCGCGTGACGGCCGCGGAGACCTTCTGCTCAATCTGGAAGCGGGTGCTCTTGTTGGTGAAGACCGGGATGGCGATGGTCTTGACGTCGGGAGGAAGCCGCGAGGCGGTGCCGGCCACGTGGTAGCCGCAGGCAACCGCCAGCAGAATCGAACAGGCCGCAAGCGCGGTGGCCGTGGAACGGCGAAGGTGTTTCATTGGATCAGGTGCAACGGCTGGCGCCGGTGGTGGAGTCCTTCCGCAATTTGGACGGCGTTGACCGCCGCAAGCCGCAGGTTGTCGGCAACCGCCCAGAACCAGATTCCGGCCGGATGCGCGGCATCGGGCTGAATGGCGTCGACCAGGATGTCGTCGGAGCCCGCCGCATCCGCCTGCGTCGGAGGCTTCTCAGAAGCCCGGTGAATGGCGAGCGGCGCCCCGTCGAGCGCGACAACCAGGTCAGACGGCGGCACGCGTTCCTCGGTCTCAGCATAGAGCGAAAGCGCGGTGGAATAGAAGACTGGAACCTGAAACAGCCGCAATGCGGGCACCGGCAGGCGGCCGCCAAAGTAGGCTTCCAGCTGCTCGCGGATGCGGGACTCAAGCGCGTCGGCCCGTTCGTACCCGGCGCCCAGGCGCGGCAGCAGGTTGAAGGCGATCTGGGCCCCGAAAGCCTCCCGGGGGACTTTCTGAAAGCTGAGCAGATTCACCGTCTGCTTCTGCAGTTCGTCAATGGCCCGCGGCCCCAACTCGGAAGCCGGGCTGAAGATCTGGGCTACGGCATTCCGGACCGGGAAGCGCGCCGCCAGCCTCGACAGCAGGGCGCTGACCATGATGGTCGCCGCATGTGGTGAGGTGATCGCCCGCAGTCCCTTTCCGACCTCCGCTTCCTGATGAGCAACGGGTGAAGGGCGTTCGAGGGAGGGTATGCGCAGCACGGGAGCGGCGTTCTGCGGAAGGCTCGAAGTCAAATCGATGATGGCCCGCGGGCTTCGGGGAGCGTCCCGCCGGTGGCTATCCTGCTCGATCCAGGAATCCAGGTGCCCATAGGGCGTTGCAACAAATGCAAAATCAAAGTCGGCGGGAATTTTCTCTTGGTACCCGACCGCGGTGCGCCGCCGTCGGCTCAGGTCGACAATCGGCAGATCGGCTTCAGCGGACTCTCCGGAGACGGTCTTCAATTCTGCGATAGGGAAATTCCGCTCCTCGAGGACCGTAAGAAGTTCGCGGCCGAGCAGCGACGAAGCGCCAACGACGGCCACACGATAACCGGAACGCTCCATCAGGCCTTAACCTCCTCTGGAGTGGGAGGGCTGGGACGTGACTTGGTCGGGATCTGGTGAACGATTCCTGAAATTGTATAGGTCAGCGCCATGGCCAGCAGGACGGGCTCCGAGTAAAACACAACGGCCCAGACGATCAGCCCGATTAAGATGATGGTTACGTAGGGACGCCGGCGCCGCAGATCGAGTGCTTTAAAGCTGTAATACCGCACCCGGCTGACCATCAGAAAGGCCAGAGCCAACGCGGCCGCCAGCCACAGCAGAGCAAACGGCCAGGAGGCCAGCGGATCTTTCTCCCAGTGCACGACGGCGGCAACAACGCCCGCAGCGGCCGGAATGGGCAGACCCACAAAATAACGGCGGTCGCTGCCGGGCTTGATGGAGTCAATGTTGAAACGCGCCAGGCGCGCCGCTCCGCAAATGAGGTAGGCAAAAGTGACAATCCACCCGGCCGCACGCAACTGACTTGTCCAGGGAAGTTGCGAAGCGGCAATCGCCGGGCGCACTCCCCAGGAGTAGACCAGGAGTCCGGGAGCCAGGCCAAAAGCGATCACGTCCGCCAGCGAATCGAACTCGCGGCCGAAGTTTGAAGTGGCATTCGTTAGACGCGCGATGCGGCCATCCAGCCCGTCAAAGAGAATGGCCAGCCCGATCGCCATCGCAGCGTTATCAAAGGAGGCGCTTGCCAGCGAACCGGCGGCCCCGGCTCCCATCAGCTGCGCGCCGTGCAATGTCATCAGGATGGCGTAATACCCGCAGATGAGCGTGCCCACGGTGAACAGGCCCGGCAAGATGTACATGCCGCGCCGAAATCGGTGGTTATTGGTTGCCGTGCCCGTTCCTTCCTTCATGTTAGGATTCGCTCGGTTTGCTGGCCCCAATGATGGTGCTCCCTGCCTTCACATGATCTCCGACTTTGACGCGAAGGGCAACTTCGGGCGCAACCAAGACGTCCACCCGCGACCCGAACTTGATCATTCCGACCCGCTCTCCGCGCGCAACGTGGTCGCCCACGTCTTTCCAGAAAACGATGCGGCGCGCCAGAACTCCTGCAATCTGCCGGACAACTACCTCGCTTCCCTTGCTGTCAACCGTGAAGGTGTTGCGTTCGTTGTCTACCGAGGCACCCGGCCCGGAAGCCATCCGAAACGACCCCTTCCGATAGACCACGCTCTGAATGGTTCCTGCGACGGGCGAGCGGTTGACATGAACGTTGAAGGGCGACATGAAAATGCTGATGCGTTGGCGGGAACGGCCGCCCTCCTCCTCTTCCCGAACCTCAACCACACGTCCATCGGCAGGAGAGACAAGAACACCCGCGCCCGATGCGATAACCCGGTCGGGGTCTCGGAAGAAATTCAGGACCAGCAGCGCAAGGATAAAGAAGAAGGCGGCAGCAAAAAAGAGAAACTTTCCTGGCCACAGAAACCCGAGACCCAGCAGCCCGCCCCCGACCAGAAATAAGGGCAGGCCGTACCAGTAACCTTCTTTCACCATAATAAATTGGTTGCGCGACCACGCACCTGCGAAGGCAAAACCTCACAGAAGGTCGGAACCCGCTGCAACCGAATAAAATACCTCTCCTCCCTTCCTTCGTGCATCCCGCTGGGAGGAAGGGACGATACGCCCGTCGCCTACCGCCTCGCTAGGCAGCCGTCTTGCCGCTTTTCAGCAATGCGGCCATCCGATCCTTCAGCCGTAATTTAAGCTTCTTCAACCGGACTTCTTCAAGCCTCTCCTGCTCAGATAGAAAGGGCTTGGCTGCCAAACGTTCCAGTTCGGCTGCGTACCTGGTATGTTCTTCGTGAAGGCGTTGATATTCTTCGTTCTTGGCCATCAATTTATCCCGGA
>JARRJI010000315.1:0-8230 GCA_037379595.1 Acidobacteriota bacterium
GTGAAGCGCGCGGAGGGGAAGTTGTGGCTGCCCGAGGCCGAAATTACGGACTGGCCGGACCTGGAGCAGCGGAACATCTACTGGGACGACAATCATCACCTGGAGCGGATGGACGTGCTGAAGCAGGCCCTGAAGCAGGCAGCATTCTACAAAATCAACGGCCTTGTAATCAAGCTGAACGGCCATTTTGAGTACAAGAGCGCACCGGCGGTGGTTGATCCGTACGCGCTCTCGCCCGAACAGTTGCAGGAATTGACGGATTACGGGCTGAAGTACCACGTCCAGCTGATTCCGTACCTGGATGGCCCGGCGCACGTGGCGTTCATTCTGAAGCATCCGGAGTATGCAAAACTGCGGGAGTTTCCGGATAGCAACTACGAACTTTGCACGACGAATCCGGATTCGTACAAGCTGCTGGAAGGGATGTACCAGGACCTGATGGACGCCAACAAGGGCGTGAAATACTTCATGCTCTCAACCGACGAGCCCTACTACGTGGGGCTTGCGGACAATGACCAGTGCAAATCCGCAGTGCTGGCGAAGAAGCTGGGAAGCGTGGGCAAGGTGGAGGCTCAATTCCTGAACAAAGCAGCCGGCTACCTGCACGATCACGGGCGGGCGGTGATGTTCTGGGGCGAGTACCCGCTGAAAGTGAGCGACATCCCGTCGCTGCCGTCTTACCTGGTGAACGGCGAGGTTTACGGGCCGGAGTTCGATCGTGGGTTCAAAGCTCATGGCATCCGGCAGATGATTTTCACCTCGACTGAGGGTGTCGAGCCTTATTTCCCGAATTACTATGTGCTGCCTTCAAATGATTTGTTCAATCCCCTCCGCATGACCAACCGCCTGGAGGACATGTACCGAACGATTTCATTCAATTCTGCCCGGCAGAATGCCAACTTGATTGGCGTTGTTGTCGCAGGGTGGGGCGACGAAGGTTTGCATCCGGAAACCTTCTGGCTGGGATATGCGACCGGCTCCTGTTGGGGATGGCATCCTGCCCTACCAGGCCCGGCGGAAGCGCGAAGCAGTTTCTATCACCTGTTTTATGGCCACGGCACAGTAGATATGGGCCGCGTTTATCAACTGATGAGCACGCAGGCGGAGTTCTGGGACAGCAGTTGGGACCGCGAACCGTCATCGGCCCGCAAGCCGATTTTTGGAAGTTCCTATGCGATCTTCAAGCCTCGGCATCCGGCACACGATAAGACCTTGCCACTGCCGCCGGTGCCTAAGGGTGAGTACTTACGCCTCGCGTACGACTGGGGCAAAGCAAACGCCCGGCGGGAGACAATGGCTCAAGAACTTGTGCCTGCCAACGACGAGTTGCTGGATCTGCTGCACAAGAACCTGCGGTCAGTGCAATTCAACCGGTACAACCTGGAGGTGTTCCTTTCGATTGCACGGCTGTACCGGCAGAACCTCCAAATGATCAAGCAGATGAAAGAGGTCTGTCAGGCTTTGCAACGCGCGCAGGACGCGGCAGCGCATGTCCAGTTTCAGCAGGCGTTGGCGGAACTGGACCAGGCGCTGGACATCGTGGAGCAGATTCGCAATCAGCGGAACGTGGCTCTGGGCAACGCGGTGGATACCTGGTACAAGAGCTGGTTTCCGCGGGTGGCGGAGGCAAACGGGCGGAAGTATTTGAACGAAGTCGATGACGTGAAGGACCATCTCCCAATGCGAACAGTGGATATGAGTTACCTGGTTTACCGGGAACTGATTCTGCCGCTCGGCAAGTGGTATGAGCAGGTACAGGCGGTCCGAAACCAGTACGCCCAAGCTCACGGTTTGCCAACCCGCATGAAAACGTTCGACTGGAAAGACACGCGGACCGTTAATGAAGGAGGTCCGGTGTCGAAGTAGCAATCATCTCTACAGGAATGCCCGCCGACTCGGGATCGATTCTCCCACCAATACTCTGCGGCAAGTGATAAGTTCGCAGAATGCTTCGTTTCCAAACGAAAACGAGTGTTAATGACTTGCCTTCAGCACGCACGCCTTACCCGCCGGAAGGCTCAGCTCTGCATAGGTGCTCTGGTCGCGGTGCGTCACTCTGGCCGGGAAATTGCCAACGAGGTTCTTGACGGTTGCGTATTCTCCGCGAAAACGCACTTCGATCTCGTCGGCCTGCCCCCAATTCGTGAGAACAACCGCCGGGCCGGAACGATGATGCAGGGCTCGAAAGCCTACCTGGTCTGAACCTCTTACAAGCTGGACAAGAGAATTGGACTCGGCGCGGAGGGCAGGTGACGCAATCCATTTTTCAACCTCTAGATTCCCGCGGTGAAAATACGCCAGGGTCAGCGCCGACCCATAATAGATCGCTTTCCCTTTTCCAAAAGCATGTTCCGTCGCAAATGGCCGACCATCGCGATCCTTGACCATCACCTGCGCACCCTGCAATTTCAAAGGGATTCTCCAGAGTTCGCCCGCTTGCTCGTTGGCTTCGGTCACGGAATAGGGTTCCTCCACCGGATCGATCTCCGCGACATATGAGTTCCACCCGAAGACATCGCCCAAGCCGCCCGGTAAGTCGGGCCGGATGACACCGTATTCATTTTTCCAACCCACAAGGCCGTCTGCCCACAACGTTCCGCCCTTCTGCACAAACTCTCTCAGTGCCGGCGCTGCGCGATCATCCATCGCGTAGGAGTACGGAAGATAGAGAACTTCATACTGGCTGGCCTTGCCGGACACAAGCTCATCGATGTCGATGAAGGTGACGGGCACGTGTTTGCGGCGAAGAGCCTCATAGCAGCCCATCAGCGACAGCACGGCTTCGCGAGTGCGCTGTTGCGTGTGGCCATCAATCTCGAGCAGCACAAGCGTCTCGCGGTTGTAAAGGATTGCCGTCTTCGGCGGCTGAGGCGTTGCCTCCGCGATGAATGGCATACGCCCGATAGCGTCAAGAACGCTCTTTGCGGCGGCTGGCCGGTTTGAGGGCACGCCCTCCAAGCTCACCATTTGCCACTCGCCGCCTTCCCGACCCAGCACCCTGGGATTCCAGAGCCAGAACACCACCCCCTTGCATCCCGCTCCGAACGCGTCCCACAGCCAGAGGGTCAGTTCGCCCGGGGTGGGATTCATTGGCCGGCGGCCCGTGAAGATGGTTGGCCCGCCTTGCAGTTCAGTGACCCACCAGGGCTTTGTGCCCGCAGCGCTGGCCAGGACGTCGATGTAGTAGGCAAACGCCAGGCCGAATTCTTCGCGCTTGAAGTCACCAAAGAGCCAGGCCGGATGAATCGAAGCGCCGACAAAATCGACGACCCGGCTCTCCTTCCATCGGTTCCCGCCCGTGGGATTGATGTGCGTGGGATGGACCGAATCGAACTTCCTGACCTGGCTCTTGATCCACTTGAGAATCTCCACCAGGTTGTCGTCGTTGAATTCATGCCAGTCGATGAACGATTGATAATCCACCCAGTAGGCGTTCCACTGATCGGCCGTCACCTGGACATCGGAGAATTTCTGGACCGGCCGGAACCACTGCTCGTTCAACTTTTCCACCGTTCCATACTTCGACTCCAGCCACTTGCCGAAAGCTTCCATGGTGGGCCGGTCGTAGAAATAGACGGGATGCGGTTCGTTCATCAACAACCAGGCGCCCTGCGCAGGATGATTCCGGTAACGGTTTACCACCTTTTCCAGATAAACTGCCGCGTGCTCGCGGAGTTTGGGATCATCGAGGTTCGCCAGATGACGAAGATCCGCGCCACCGTAAAACCGTAGGATTGCATCAGACGGAAATGCTTCCGGACACTTTCTTCGGTTGCAGTCTTGTTCAGGAAAAATTCTGCGCCCAGGCGGAACTTTCCCACCAACTTCTGGAGGTTCGCCGCGATCGAATCGCGATCCTCAGCAGGACGTGCGGATTCGGCCCTGATCCCCGATCCGCCTAAAGCCAGACTCGCACCCGCCAGGCCGGTCTTTAGAAATGTTCTTCGTGAAGTTGCCATGCGATCTTCCCTCCGATTGCGCGTGCAGGAAATGGTGTTCCACGTTTAGCAATTTTTGTTCGAATCTCTACTTTCGCGGTACGTGAACACCGCCGCCAGACTATGCAAAACGCACTGAACTCGTATCTTTCTCTTAACAGTCCATATCCGCCAGATACTTGAAGGAGACCGCCTCCGAACCATCATTCAATCGTCGCGGTTCGCCGGTTGACGTTGTAGCCTTCAAGCCTCAAATGAGCCTTCCGGCCACCAAGATCAGCCGTCCTGAATCTTGCCCAAAGGGTCTTTGACTCTTTCGGGAACAGGGTGATGTAGTTGTCCTCATAAGTAACCGGCAACACCTCGTCTCCGTCCGGCCCCCTGATCACTTCGGCTCGCATGAAAAAGGCAACGTGGCTGGATGGATTGGTCAGCGTTATGGCAACCCGCGATTCCTCACCTGCGCGGCTGATGCTGCCTGAGATGCCAACTTCGGCTGTCTGCATCGTGTTGAGCGCGGTGAAGTCGGCCCAACTAACCTGATTCAGGATGAACGCCTTGTCGTTTTGTGCTCCGCCCATGTTGTCGTCGGTCGTGGACTGCCAGTAAAGGTTGTCCACAATGGGTGCACCTGACTCGTCTGCAAGCTGGCACCGCACAAAGTACGTGGAACTCACGCCTGCGATTCGAGAAATCGAGGTCACACGTTGCCGCGAAATCGGCCCGGCGCTCAAACCCTCCAGCTCCATCGAAGACATAACGCTCCCGTCGAGGTTGTAAACCCGAACCATTGCCTTCAGCCCGCCGTGGGTTTTAAGGGTCTGATTCACCAGATATATATGCGCCGTGCGCCGGTCGCCGGTGGCATAGTAATCGAACACTATGCTCAAAGGCCTGAGTCCTTTTTTCGCGCCGAAGTAAGCTCCACCGGGATTCAGGTAGTAGTCAATCAAATGGCCGAAGAACGACGGCCACTGGTTGTCCAGCATCCAGTAGAGCGTCATCTTGTGAGTCGCCCACGCGCTCGCAGCAAAATCCTCAAACTGCGCGCGCGTATTCTCATAATGTGCCAGTTGCGCTTTTTTGCAGAAATCCTCCGCGCCCGTGGGAGGTCCGTAGCGCTTCTCGACAACCTTTCGAATGGTTTCGAGCGTGTTGTTTCCGCGAATG
Organism: Acidobacteriota bacterium; assembly: GCA_037379595.1. Classification (GTDB taxonomy): domain Bacteria; phylum Acidobacteriota; class Terriglobia; order UBA7540; family UBA7540; genus SCRD01. Next base: position 5,109 of record JARRJI010000315.1, read on the forward strand.
GCGCCGGCGTGGTAGAACCAATACTCATTGATCGGCCACAGTTTGTCCGACGGGATAAACTTCTTGAGGCTTGAAAAAGGTGGAATGCTTTCGTTGTCGCCCTGTTCAGCACAGGCCCCTTGCGCTGCCGGGAACCCTCCGCTGAACCAGTAATATGGCGGCCGCCAGGAGTAAGGCCCCAGCATGTGAATTCCATTCCAAAGCGTATGGCCCTGGGCATCCTTCTTGTAATTGGAGCAGGTATCGACCACCGCGTTCTGCCAGTGTAACTCCTTCAAAATCTGGTGATACTCGCTTCGGATGGGCTCCGGAGGGCGGCCGTCGCTTCCGTTGGCCCAGATAAACGCCGCGGGATGATGCCGCAGATTGCGGATACGCGCCCGCAGGCTGGCAAGCGCCACCCAATGATCTTCCGCGTCCCACTCCTTCCATTTCTCCCATTGCATGCAGCACATCCATCCCTGCATCACGCCGATGCCTTCGCGGTCCGCGCGTTCCAACATGGTGTCGTCGGCGATCTTCAACTCCCAGCGAAGCATGTTCGCCCCCAGGTCCTTCGCGTAAAGGGCGATAGCACGGTCCCGGTTCGGATCGTTCCTGAAAAGCAGATCGGGCGCGTAGCAGCCGCCCCGCATCAGGAAATCCTTGCCATTCACTTTCAAGTAGAAATTGCCGCCGGTTCCCACCTTGGGAAAGTTGTTGTCCGAGTCGCGATGCTGTGTAACCTTCCGGATGCCAAAATCACTCGTCGATGAGTCGGAGACCCGGCCGTCGATTCTGAACTCGAGCTTTAACTGATAAAGCGCCGGCTCGCCCCACTGGTACGGCCACCAGAGATCCGGGTTGTGCACAGAGAGTTGGGAATACGCTTCGGGCGTGAAGGCCACTTCTTTGGTCTCGTTCCCCGCGAGCGTCACTCTCTGCTGGAAGGTAATCGCAGGCTTGCCCGGGCGCGAAATCTCCCCATGAAGAATGCCAGATACCAGGTCTGAAACGCCATTCCTTAAATCGCAATAAACGGTGAGTTGAGCAGGGCTGGTCTCGGGGAGCGGAAGGTCGGTGACAACGTAGGGATTGCGCACCAGCACCTTGCCCGTGGTGCTCAGGAACACTCTTTTCCAGACGCCGGCGTTGCGGTCCGGCACAAAAGAAATGAAGATGTTTCGCTTGGGATCGCGGTAGCCGACGTATTTCCCAATCCAGTCCAGCCAACTGTCGGCCAGTTCCACACCGTTGATGCCGGGGAGCTTCTGTTCGGGCGTCACTCGAACGGCCAGGACATTTGTCTTGCCGGTATGAATGCATTTGGAAACAATAAATTCAAAACTGTTATACATTCCAACAACGTGGCGCTTGTCAGCAATCAGGTGTCCGTTCAACCAGACGTCCGCACGGTAGTTGATGCCATTGAAGATCAGTGAATGAACTTCACCCTCAGGCGCTTCAAAAGTGGTTCGGTACCACCAGTCCTGCTTCCAGAGGTCCGGCGGCACAGTCTTGGTGAGGTTCATTCCAAAGTAGAGATCTTTGTACACACCGGCGTCTTCCAGAGCCTGCAGTACTGTTGCGGGCATCCTGGGAATCGAATGCCAACGTGAGGCATCGAACGAAAGGCTGGAGATTTCCTGATCAGGCGCAGACACGTTTCGAGCAGATATGATTTTCCAGCCCGTCTTGAGTTCAACCTGATGGCCCACAGACGCCGGCAGCGCTGCATCCGGCGCAAGCATCATGAAAACCGAACCCAATGCCGATCTCTTCAGAAACTCGCGTCGCGTGGGCTCCCGTCCCAGCGGAAGTTCTCCCTTGTTTTCGCCCATAGTACCTGCTCTCCTTTCAGCGCATCATTCTGTATCAGGTTTCCCCGCAAATTCCCGACTTTTTTGCCGCTCTCGACGCAAGAAACTCTCCCACCGGAGTTTCACATTCCTCACGACAACTTCCACCTCGTCTGGTGAAGGATGTGCCTCATTGGCTGTCGCCACATCGCCACAGGCCCCGGTTCCAGATCCCTGCCTCCCAGCGGCAGGTTCCTTGGGCCGCCAGAAATCCGGTTGGCCTGTAGAGCCAGAGATGCAAGGTCAACTCTCCTGGCTTTGCAGGAGGGTTCCAGTTCTTTTCGAGGGTGAAGGGCGGGCCGATGAACGGGAGGGTCTGCTCACCTGCTCCCACTTCGGTGCCGCTCGCGTCCACCACGCGCCATACAGCCTGATAATGATCAAGCGGGTAGGATGGAATGTGGTCTGGGCCGTGCCGGCTGATGGTTGCGATGAATCCGGTGGGAGGCAGAGTGGCTGTCTCGCTTGCGGGCCAGATCAGTCTAAGCTGAATGTTTGCCGGCGAGTTGTCCTTTTGGAAGGCATAGTAAACCGGTTGGCGCTGGCGATTCTGATCCACAAAATCATAAGTTTCAAACGTGCTTTCCGTCGTAGGCACCGGCACGGTCAGTCGTGTGTGCACAAGGCGCGCGTGTGAACGGAAGGGCGCATAACACCAGTAAAGAACGCCGCCGATCCATGGGTATTTCCCAAACAGTGCGAGCTCTTTGGCGATGCTGGCCGTCCTGGTCTGTTCGGCTTCCGTGGGATTTTCCGTGATTGGTGCGTAAGGCGCGGTCTCGGAGATAATCACCATCTTATCCGGGTAATCCTTTCCGATCTTCTGGATCAAGCCCGGGAGAAGGCTTTCCGGGCCATGACCGGACCCGTAATACTCATTCCACATGACAAAGTCCGCATAGCTCGCTGCATTCTTGCTGGGATCTTTCACGAAAGGCAAATAATCATCCGCGTAAGTAACGTAGCGATCTGGATCAAGCGATTTGACGAAGTGATACATCCTCTTGAAATACGCCGCGCCCTGCGGAGTGTCCGAAGCGCTCTCATTGGAAACGCTCCAGGCAAAGATGCTGGGGTGGTTACCGTCCTGCTCGATCACCTCTCGCATCATCTGTTTGGCGAGGGCAATGGCCTTAGGGTCTGCAAACTGGCTGGCGCTGTACTGCCAGACGGGAATTTCGGGAATCAACAGGATTCCGTGCCGGTCGCAGAAGTCGTAAATCCTGGGATTCTGCGGATAATGAACCGGACGGGAAAGCGTCACTTGCAGATTCTTCAGGTCGT
>JARRJI010000316.1:0-7619 GCA_037379595.1 Acidobacteriota bacterium
TTCGAAAAAGCTCGCGGCGCGTTGCTGGAGGAGATGAGTTCATGGGTTAACCTTGTAGACCTGCATTGCTGCGGATCGCGGGCCGCGCCGGGGACCGGCAAGGTAGAACCGTTTCAATTCAGGAACAAACAGCGAGGTGCGGGCGCCTGAGGCAGTGGGGATTGTAGCCGCAAGGCGGTAATGGTCGGCGTCGATTTGGTCGACAACGCTGATGACGCCCTGGCCGCCGGAGACATAAATCCGCTTATTGGCTGCATCATAGTAAAGGTCGTCGGTATCACCCGCCACTTTCAAACGCGAAACAATCTTGCCCGACCGTGAATCCAGAACCAGAAGCTCAGGCGGTCTGCGGCAACCCACAAAAAGCCGCTGGTGAACGCTGTCAAAGGCCATGGGGAAGTTGTCATGGCACGTCTTCATCGGCCAACGGAGAATGACCGATCGCCGGTTCCAATCCGCCACGGCGATTTCCTGTTCGTCCGGGATATTGACATAAATCCTTGCCCCGCGATTTTCAACCTCAAAAGCCTCGGGATGGCCACTCAACTTGATGGTTCCCAACTCCTTTCCTGTCGCGGCGCTCAGTACCCCCAGCCCGCCTGTTCCATAGGCCACGTAAACCAGTCCCGCCGCGCTGTCGTAGCGAATGTCGTCGGCATCCGACGGATAATGGACGGTTGAGAGCAATTTGTAAGTGTGGCCGTCCAGGACCCTGCATGTTCCATCGCCGCCGTTGGCTACGAACAGCATGCCGGACTCCGGCACATAGAGCACGCCCTGGGGTTCCCGCATGCCGGTGATGCTGTGAATGTCTTTGCCCGATGCGAGATCGATTACCTCGACTGTGTCATTGCCCAGAGCCGAAACAAACAGCCGATGGCCCTTCAGGTCAATGCTGAGATGGTCGATACGGCCCCTGACGCCCGGCAGGGGGATTGTCTGGACCAGACTCATTGGCCGCTTTGACTGGGCAAACAGGCCCGGAACTACCACGAGCAAGCTCATTAACAATGTCTTTATCGCAGTCTTCATGGCAACTTCCTTGAAGGTGTTAATTCCTATTCTCATGCCTTGCCCTGCACTCAGATGGTAGATGTGATGAAGTGTTGCGCCACCGAATGACCGGGAACAAAACCGGATCAGGCGACCGTCGTAACCAATGCCGATCAAAGCAAATCATACCGCTTCCGTTGCGACCCCGGTATACTCTTCTTTCAGAATGGCTTTCATGGTGCGAACTCTGAAGGGCAGAAGCCGAGCGGCAAAACTCGAAATCTCGGGAGGTGCATGATGTCGATTCCGCGACCGTGGGTACAAACCACCCTGGCGCTGGTTGCAGGGATTCTGGCGATGACGAGCTTGTCCGTCGCCCAAACGGAGGCTACCTCCACAGAAGCCGAACAACAAGCGCTAATCCTGACAATCTACAATTCAGACATTGCTCTGGTCAAAGATGTTCGTCGGCTCAGCCTTCCTACCGGCAGTCTGGATCTCCACTTCGCCGATATCGCCGCAAAGATCGAACCCTCCACCGTTCGAGTTGTCTCGCTCACTGCGCCGAAGCAATTGAGCGTTGTGCAGCAGGATTACCGGTACGATCTGCTCAGCCCGCAAAAGCTCCTGCAAAAGTACGTGGGAAAACAGATAACACTGATCCGGCAGGTCACCGAAAACAATTCCACAAAAGAAGTGTCCATGAAAGCCACCCTGCTCTCCGACAACAACGGCCCCATCTGGCAGGTCGGCGACCAGATCATCACCGGCATTTCCGCCGACCATTACGTCTTCCCCGCCCTGCCGCCACACCTCTACAGCAAGCCGACACTCGTCTGGCTTCTTGATAACCATTACGCCGGCGAACAGAACCTCGAAACCGATTACATGACCAAGTCCGTGAATTGGAGCGCCGATTATGTTCTCACCATGTCGGCCAAAGCCACGGTGGCAGATCTGACCTCATGGGTGACGGTCACAAACAATTGCGGAACCGTCTTCCGCAATGCTCATCTCCAACTGGTTGCAGGCGAGGTGCACCGGGCGATGCAGCGCCCCCGCCCACTCGTCCGCGCGAAAGCGTTGGCGGAGGTTGGAGGTCTGGCGCCGGGGGTTAGAGAGGAGGCTCTTTCTGAATACCACTTGTACACAATTCAGCGGCGGGTAACTCTTCCAAACAACGACAGCAAACAACTGGCTTTCATGAGCGCAAGAGATATCAAAGTGCAAAAGACCTATGAGATCAGCGGGCAACCCTCCTTTTATTACAGCCCTCTCCGGGGCGGCCAACCCGGAAAGGAAGCCGTCCAGGCGCACATCAAATTCAAGAATTCTGAGTCGAACTCGCTCGGGCTGCCCTTGCCGGCAGGCGTGGTACGAGTTTACCAGGCAGACTCAGGCGGCCAACTGCAATTTGTGGGCGAAGACCACATCTCCCATACGCCCAAAGATGAAACCGTCAACCTCTACATCGGGAATGCCTTTGACGTCACTGCAGAACGAAAGCAGACCGATTTCCAGAAGCTCGCCAACAACATTTATGAAACGGCATTCCAAATCACGATTCGGAACCACAAGAAGGAACCGATTACTGTCGAGGTCAACGAACCCATCAGCGGACAGTGGACCGTGCTCCAATCAAACTTTAAGTATGAAAAGACCTCGGCGTTTTCAATCAGGTTTACAGTGCCTGTGCCTGCTGAGGGCCAATCGATCCTGAATTATCGCGTGCGAATCCATCGGTAAGTGATTGAAAGCGAGGCGTTGCACAAAACAACGGAAGGAAAATGAGAACGTCGTCCAGGACAGGCCAGAAAATACAAGTGCGAGTTGCAAGGATTTCGGATGCCGGGCGGATTGCCGCTCTTTCCGAACAGTTGGGCTACCCATGCTCCTCGGCCAGCGTCCGGCGCCGCCTTCGGTACCTTCTTGAGGGTGACAAGAATGCGATCTGGGTAGCCGAAGTGGATGGTGAAGCGGTCGCCGGCTGGATTCATGTCTTCGTCAAACAGGTGCTGGAGAGCGACCGCCAATTGGAAATCGGAGGACTGATTGTTGACAAATCGTTCCGTGGGCGGGGAGTTGGAAAGGTTCTGGTCGAGCGTGCCGAACGATGGGCAAAGGCGAGACGACTGAGGGCCGTCGCTACAAGATCATCAAGACTCAATACGCCTTTCGCAAGTCTGTTTAAGTAGCTTGTGCGCAATAAGAATATCGTCACAGGATCAGCATACAGTCGCCGTAACTGTAGAATCGGTAGCGTTCTTCAATAGCGTGCTGATATGCGCGGAGGATCAATTCGCGGCCTGCAAACGCCGAGACAAGCATCAGCAGAGTCGACTTTGGCAGGTGGAAATTGGTCAGCAATCCCTGGATAACTCGAAATTGAAATCCCGGCACAATAAACAAGTCCGTCTCTCCGCAGGACGGAACAATCTTCCCCGCGTTCTTTCCCGCTACAAACTCAAGAGTGCGAACGCTGGTGGTGCCCACAGCGATCACGCGGCGGCCCTCGCTGACAGCCTTGTTGATCGTTGCCGCCGCCTCTTCTGAAATCTCGAACTGCTCCGCGTCCATCTTGTGGTCCTCGACTCTTTCAACCTGGACCGGGCGGAACGTTCCCGGACCTACGTGCAGTGTAATTTCGCAGGTCTCGACTCCTCGCTCCCTAAGTGCGCTGAGGACTCGGCCGGTAAAATGGAAGCCAGCCGTTGGGGCGGCTACCGCGCCACGAACCTTGGCGTAAATCGTCTGGTAGGTTTCGCGGTCAGCAGTCTCGTCCGGCCGGCTCACGTAGGGTGGCAGCGGCACATGGCCGAGACGGTCAATCGTGCCTGTAACGCTGCCCTCGCGTGCCCGCAGGCGGACTCTGCGCATTCCGTATTCCCCGCGGCTGATGACCTCCGCCTCAAGTTCACCGTCCCCGAAAATCAGAACTTCGCCTGTCCGGATCTTGCGGCCGGGATGAACCAGGCCTTGCCACACGTCGCCCGATTCATTGCGCGTAAGGAGCAGTTCAACCTCGCCGGTCAGGTATTCACGAACAGCGGGATTATGCTTGCCGATCCGCTGTGCGCCGATACCGCGCCGCCGGCCAAGCAAACGGGCAGGAAAAACCCGGGTGTTGTTGACGACCAGTAAGTCCCCTGGCACAAGAATCTCAGGGAGCGCACGGAACGTGCAGTCCGTGAAAGACTTCAGGGCCCGATCCAGCACCATCATTCGCGAGGCATCGCGCTCGCGCAAAGGCCGCTGCGCAATCAGTTCTTTAGGCAGTTCGTAATCGAATTCTTCAAGTAGCATTCCAATATCATTTTACGCCAGCCCTCGGAACACTTTCCCAGGGCATTCACCCAAGTACACGTCAATGCCCGGCCTTGCGCGGTATGGTAAAGTCAGTTTATGTCTCCAGCACATGTAACCATTTCTTCACGCGGAGTTGAACGGATTTTTTCCGGCCACCCATGGATCTATCGCAGTGATATTTCAGTCCCCGCAGAAATTGAGCCCGGTGCGATTGTAAGCGTCCAGGATCGCCGAAAGCGGTTTCTTGGCCAGGCCCTCTACAGCAGCAAATCGCAAATCGCTTTGCGCTTCCTGACCCGGGAGAAAACTCCTTTCGACCGGACGTTTCTGGCGCAGCGAATTCAAGCCGCAACGGCCTATCGCCGTCAGGTCGTTCAGGATTCAGAGGCTTATCGTGTCGTCGCCTCTGAAGGGGACCTCTTGCCATCTCTCATAATCGATCGTTACGGGGAATACTTCGTTATTCAGACGCTCAGCCAGGGAATGGAAAAACTGAAGCCCCTCGTCACAGAAATACTCCAGGAACAGTTTTCTCCGCGGGGCATACTGGAACGAAACGATGTCGCTGTCCGCTCACTGGAGGGGTTGGAACAAACTAAGGGTGTTCTGGCAGGCGATGTTGCCGACGAAGTTGTCGTCGGCATGAACGGCCTCCAATTTGCTTTTGACCTCCTTCAGGGCCAGAAGACGGGAGGGTTTCTTGACCAGAGAGAAAACCAGAAGGCAGCGCAAAGTTATGCTTATGGCCGGGCGCTCGATTGTTTCACTTATGCCGGCGGCTTTGCTGTGACCCTTAGCACGCGCTGTGACACCGTGCTTGGAATCGACTCCTCCGAAGAAGCCCTGCGCATGGCGCAACGCAACGCCGAGCTGAATAACGTTTCGAACCTCGAGTGGAAGCAGGCCAACTGTTTTGACTTTCTCAAGGCTGCAGACCAGTCCGGGGACCGTTTTGACACGGTCGTGCTGGATCCTCCGGCCTTCGCCCGGCAGCGGTCAAACCTGGATTCTGCTTTGCGCGGCTATAAGGAACTGAACCTGCGCGCCATGAAAATCCTGAATCCCGGCGGATATCTCATCACGTGCAGTTGCTCATATCATGTTACAGAATCCGATTTCCTTTCGGCTATCGCCAGCGCCGCGGTGGACGTTCACAGGACGGTCACAGTGGTTGAACGCCGGACCCAGGGGCGCGACCATCCGATTCTGCTGACGGTTCCTGAAACCCATTACTTGAAGTGTCTGATTCTGCGTGTGTTGTGACCGGATGTGAGAGATTCTGATTTCAAGTAGAATACAATCCATGAGTCGATTTCGAGGCCTGACGGCCCTTCTGTTTTTCGCGTTGCAATGTGCAATTCCAGCGAGGGCGGAAAGCCTCAAGCTCCTGATTTCTGTCGAACAGCAGAACATCGTCGTGCCGAACCCGGTGCGCGCAACGTTGCACTTCCATAACTCCGGGCAGCAAACCATCTGGTTGTACAAGCCCATACGGCGCGCACAGGCAACGGATGAGAGCAACTCGTTTCAGTTGGGAATTGGAGAACGAGGGGCCGGGGAAACCAGCGGCGGGTCGACCATGGCGGTCCGACTCGTTTCAATGAACCCGCTCGCAAGCAGCAAGAAAGGGGTTGCGGGTCGCGGGTTCGTCATCGTTCCTGACGGTCTCCCTCATCCGAGGCTTGTCCGATTGGCGCCCGGAAACGACTACGATGAGAGGGTCAGTTTTCACGTCGAGCCTGGCCAAACCAAAACTGCCGGCGCGAGGCAATCCGTCTGGGGTCGCTACAGTTTTTCAGTCACATATACCGCGGACTATTCAAACAGAGAAATATTGGCCCGAGATATTAATGCCAATCTATGGCACGGCCAGGTGAGCAGTAACGCCGTCACACTGAATTTGCAGCCGTCGACGGCGCAAGGTTCGATCGCCGGGACCGTAGTGAACTCAACTGAACGCCCATACAATGGCGTGCTGGTCACTCTCAGCGACAACAACGAACGCGCCCTCAATCAGACTTACACTGACATGGATGGCCGTTTTTCATTTGCAGACCTTGCTTTGGGCCATTACTGGATCACAGTGCGCGACCCCGATTCCAGCCGCGACACCTCGGTGTTCCGCCTTATCGATCTGAACCAGGTGAGTTCACCTGCAACAGTCCGGATCATGATTCTCCCTGTCGAAGCCGATAAAGCGGACCGGGTGTTGCACAAGCCCGTGCTCTTCCACATTGTTGACAGCCAGGGCCATCCCCTCGCTAAAGTCAGGCTTGCTATCCTGCTGACTGTGGGGAACGTCATTGAAAACGTCAAAGCGGAGACTAAAGCAGATGGGTTTGCTGCAGTGAGCCTGATTCCAGGCCTGAATCTGGTGACGTTCCGGCTTCACGGATGCAAGAGCGAACAGCGGCAGGCCAACGTGAGCTATGGAGCGGGGTTAGACGGTTTCAAGTTCACTTACGAGTGCTCCAGGAAATGACATCCCTGCAATTCATTTGCTGGTGGCATAATTGACGAACGGCAGAAGTTGCGCAATCAGCTTCTAAGAGTGCCTAGTCGGAAATTCCGAAGAGAGCATAGGTTCCTCCCATGTCGCGCAACTTCTGGTGGCGTACACATTCAGCCGTTGATAAGGGTCTTCCATTTGCGATGGGGTTCTACCTGTGAAATGCAGTGTCGTTATTCCCACCTGGCGGCGAACGTCGTTGCTGCACAATTTGCTGGATGCCTTGAGCCGCCAGACCGAAACCGATTTTGAAGTCATAGTGGTTGTGGACGGTGAGGATCCCGAAACTCGCTCGCTCGCCGATGCCTACAAGGCGCCGTATCGGTTGCGATGGATTTTTGAGCCAGAAAACAAAGGACTGCCTTCGGCTCGCAACGCTGGTGCGAATGCGGCGGAATCAGAAATCCTGCTCTTCCTCGACGATGACACCGAGCCTGTCCCCGACTGGATTCACCACCACCTGAAGCACCACCGCGCAAATAGCGGACAATTCAACATTGGTGTGTACGGGAAAATCATCGACAAGTACACACAGCCGCCCGGTTCCCATACAGAACGATATTTGCGTGAGTCGCGACCCCGTGGCCTGGCTTCATTTGAAGCTCAGGTCAGGAACCATGCGCTGGAATTTGGCAAGATTGCAGCCTTCGGGGTTAACACGTCCATCCTCCGCCAGACGTTTTTCGATCTGGACGGATACGATCCGTACTTGAACTTCGTTGATGAAGATGCCGACTTTGGAGCCCGCTTATACAATCAGGGCATTCGGTTTAAGTTTGAACCCGACGCCGTCGTTTATCACCACGACACA
>JARRJI010000317.1:0-4609 GCA_037379595.1 Acidobacteriota bacterium
TGGGAGGCATTGCGAAAGATTCTCGATGAGCATAAGCGCCGGGTGATCGATCCGACAGTCGGCGTGTTTCGAGGGTGCCTGGGAGAACAGACACGAACTGCTCCGGAAGACACCTTTACTGCAGAGCGGATGCGGGACGTGGTTTCATATTTCGACGCCATTAATCGCTTTATATATTGAGTTTCGGCGCCCTCCTAACGGTCCCATCCAAAATCTACTGAAGGTGGCGACAAAGGTCAGGGAAGTGTTCGGGTAGCAGCCCGATTTCGCGACCAGTTGACTCGTGGCGGATTCTTGAATCGGCCCCTGTTGCCGCCTGTCTTGTGCACGAACCATCAGATGTTCGGTAGGAAGATTTGTACGTCCGGTATCACATGCATCCGGCGATTACTGGTCATCAAGTTGGAGGTGTTTTAGATGGGTTCGTTGAAGCGTATCAGCAGACTTGTGTGGATCGGTTTGGCCGTCACAGCACTGGCTTCGCTGGGCAATTCCAAAGCCTGGGCCATCACCAGCTTCGCAAGGCAAACCGGATTGCCTTGCAGCTCCTGCCATACCATCCCGCCGGAGCTAACGCCGTTTGGCAGGGCCTTCAAACTCAACGGATACACATTGACGGGCATGCCGCAGATCAAGGCAAAAGCTGCCCATCAGGAATCGGGACTCAGCCTGAACCGCTATATGCCCATTGCCGCTTTTATTCAGTTTGCCATGGCAGGAACCAGGACCCCGCAGCCGGGGACCCAAAACTGGAATTATGAATTTCCGCAGGCCGCCAGCCTCTTCCTGGCGGGGGCGATGTCTCAGCACGTCGGCAGCTTTATCCAGGTGACCTATGATGCCCAGGGTGACCACTTCAGTTGGGACAACACGGATGTCCGGTACGCCAATCGAACAACCCTTGGCGGAAAAGATCTGGTTTACGGCATCACGTTCAATAACAATCCGACCGTTGAAGATCTCTGGAATGACACGCCGGCTTGGGGCTTTCCCTGGGTAGGACCGGACCAGACTCCTGCGCCCATGGCGGGCACGCTGGTTGACGGCGGGCTTGCGCAAGACGTGGCCGGCCTGGGCGCCTATGCCATGTGGAACGACCATCTCTATGGCGCGGCGGCCATCTACCGGTCTGAACATATCGGAGGCCCGCAGCCCAACCCGGGAGTGGACTTGGGAATCAATATTCAGGGGGCTGCGCCTTACTGGCGGGTCGCTTGGCAACAGACGATGGGCAACAATTATCTTGAAGTCGGCACTTACGGGATGCACGTGGCTTCGACGACGAATGCACTGACGGGGCCGGAAGACTATTTCACGGATGTGGCTGTGGATTCCCAGTACGAGCGCATCCTGCCAACCGTAAACAACGACACGATTTCGATTCATACCACTTACATTCACGAAAGCTCTGACCTGAATGCGACTTTTGCGCAGGGCGGCGCGGCTTTCCCGCACCATGACCTGAGCACTTTCAAGATCGATGGAAACTATCACTTCCGAAACCGTTATGGCGCCACGGTGGGTTACTTCAACACTTGGGGAACCACGGACCCGGTGCTCTATGCTCAGGATCCTCTTGACGGCAGCGCTAATGGCGATCCCAGGAGCGACGGGTACACTCTCCAATTTGCTTATTGGCCGTGGCAGAATATCGACTTCACGGCCCAGTACATGGGCTTCCTTAACTTTAACGGCGCCGGGACGAACTACGATGGCGCGGGCCGGAACGCCTCCGATAACAACGCAACGTACTTCACGGCCTGGTTCATCTTTTAGGCTTTGCTCAGTTTTGACAGGGTCGATGCTAATCTGATTGGAACTTTTCAGATGTTAGAAACCATTGTGGGGGTCAAGACAAGAATGAAGCGAAAACATAGTTTTGTGATCATTACTCTGATCGCGGTCTTCTTCTCGATCTGGGGCGTGCGCGCGAAGGTTGCCGTCGCGGCGCCTGCGCCCCGCCAGGGCGAATCGGCCAAAGGGGCGACCGGCGAGATCACGGGCAAGATCGTTTTTGAAGGAACCAAGCCGCATCTTCCCCAGATCTCCATGTCGCAGGATCCGGAGTGCGTCCGGGAACAGCAGGGAAAAGCGGTCTATCCGCAAGACGGAAGGGTGAACGCCAACGATACGCTTCCCAATGTTTTTGTGTACATCAAATCCGTGGCGCAGAAATATCCGGCTCCCCGGCGTGCCGTCACGCTGGACCAGAAGGGATGCATGTATATCCCTCACGTGCTGGGCATCATGGTTGGCCAGCCTCTCAAAGTGGTGAACAGCGATTTCACCACCCATAACGTCCATATCACAACCAGGAAAAATCCTCAGTGGAACCAGTCCCAGCCGCCGGGCGCAGCGCCGTTCTATAAGAAATTCGCAAATCCGGAAGTCATGGTTCCCGTCCACTGCAATTTGCACCCGTGGATGACCGCCTACATCGGCGTCGTCACGAACCCCTTTTACGACGTGACGGGCACCAAGGGAGTTTTTACCATCAAGGGCGTTCCTCCGGGCCAGTACAAGCTGGAAGCGTGGACCGCCACGTTCGGGACACAGGAAAAGACGGTGACGGTGCACGCTCATGAATCTACGACTGTGGACTTTACATTTCAACACCGGTGAGGCGCGGGTCTGAACGCTTCACTGGTTTTGTAGTTCTGAAGAAAGGCGACTGGAATTCCGCCTGAAGGTGAGATAACACGGCTGTTCAAGTTTTCAGGTTAAGAAGTTGGATGCATTTCGAGGAAGTAAGTTTAAGAGTTTCCTTTCAAGCCCGGCGGACCTGCTTCCAGAAATGGAAGCCGGCCGCCCCGGGCAGGGAAGAGACCAGTAGCACCGGTACCCTTTCCTGGAAGATCGCCGACATCTGAAGGATGCTTCGACGTTTCGTTTTGGAAGCTTTCAGGAGCCTGCGGTGTAGCAACCGTAGCGTCTGACTTTCAGACCACGCTCCGGATTACTACTCGAATGCCCGACAGGCGCGGGCGCAATCTTAACGGTCCGGCCATCAGCAATGGTAGAATCCTTAATGGCGTGTCCAATCCGCCGCAGGGCGCACGGGGGGAGCTGGATAAGGGGCTTCGTGCCGCAGGCGCGGTAGCTGCGAAAGAATTTGTTAAGTAAATCTCAGGAGGTAAGATGCAAGGACGTTCATTGAAACTTGTTAATTGGCTATTTATTCTGGCGCTGTCCGTGGCTCTGCCCATGGCAACCATCAGCTTTGCTAAAGGGGGACCAGCTCTTTCTCCCGCAGCCAAGTCGGGCAAGAAGTTGTTCGACGAAAACTGCATGATGTGTCACTTTGCGAACAAGACTACCAACAAGATTGGACCGGGCCTGAAGGGACTCTTTCAGAGGAAGGAGCTTCCTTATTCGCACAAGACGGTGAACGTTGCCAACGTCGAGGAGCAGATCGAAAAGGGCAATCCGCAGGGCAAACCAATGCCGATGCCGCCCTTTGGAAGCAAGTTTTCAAAGGCACAGATGAACGATCTGATTGCTTACTTGAAGACGCTCTGAAGCTTCCGGGCGGTTATTTCCATTGCATTCAGACATTCCATTGATCCTGCGGAAACGGTCCGCGGGATCGATGGCGTATGCGCCGTCCCGGTTTTGAAGTCACGGCTCTTTCGAGATCCTAGTATTTCCTGGTATCCTTCCGCAATCGTTCCAGGTATTTGCCAGTGGTGACATCGATCCGCACGGTTTCGCCGGGCGCGATGAACTGTGGCACCATCACTTCCATACCGTTTTCAAGCGTCGCGGATTTGTAGGTGCTGTCCTGCTGCTGATGGATGGGCGGCGCCGTGGTTTGGACCGTCAGTTCCACGCTTTCGGGCAGAAAGACGCTGACCGGCCGGCCGTTATAGAACTCGATGGGAACCATCATTTCCGTCTTGAGAAACGCGAATCCGGGGCCGACGGTTTCAAGCGGAATGGAGACCTGCTCGAAGCTTTGCGGATTCATAAAGGTTGCGGACTCGGCATCGCTGTAAAGAAACTCCATCTCCTGCTTTTCAAGCGCGGTGTCTTCCAGTCGTTCTTCCGGCCGAAAGCGCAACTCCTTCGTCGTCCCTTTCAGCACATCGCGCAACTTGGCGTGGACGCTTCCTGGCATTTTGCCCTGCCCGATGTGGAATTCGGCCCCCATCACCCTGAAAGGCTCGTTATCGATCAGGATCACCATGCCTGCCCGCAGATCGGATGCGTTAACCATCGGAGCAACCCCTCTTGGTGGCTGAGCAGTGCCCGATCGGGCCCTGCAATTCGGCCCCATAGTGTCGGTTTGCTATCTATTTTTATTCTACGCCTGTGGAATTGGAAAGCACGGGAATCGCGAACGGCGGGTCAGCCGGCGGAGCAGGGAATGGTGGGTAGATTGTCAGTGTGCTGTGCGGTCGAAGTGTTCAGCAGTTTCAGTTGCACACGTCGGCGGTCTTCACCAGTTCCGCTCCGGCTGCCACCATCTCTTCAAGCGCCTTGCGTCCGTCCTCCTCAGTGATTGCTTTGATTGCATCCACGACAAGTTTGACGGGCTTGTTCCGCTGCCGCAGGGCGAGCACGTCTGCGCGCACGCAATATTCAGTCGCCACGCCAAAGACTACGTAGC